>NZ_WTKW01000285.1:0-5383 GCF_011378745.1 Pseudoalteromonas sp. Z1A6 | reverse complement strand
GTTTTTACTTAGCCCGCTAGGTTACAAACCTCACGCCGCGATTAAATAGCCCCTAGGTTGAACAAATTTTAATCCTGAAAGGTCAACAGGCCCTAATAACCTCGTTAAATTCGCGTTTGCAAATTGGTATTAATTTAATATTAAGGTAGCATAAGCGCACTTTTTATAAAATGGCACCGCAATGGCTCAATTATACTTTTACTACTCTGCAATGAACGCAGGTAAATCAACCACGTTATTACAATCAGCATTCAATTATAAAGAACGTGGAATGGAACCTGTTATTCTTACTGCAGCCATTGATGACAGACAAGGCGTGGGTAAAGTCTCGTCTCGTATTGGCTTACAAGCTGATGCGCATGTATTTGATGCCAGTAAAGATGTATTTGATCTGATTCAATCACTTAATAACGACAAAAAGCGCCATTGTGTGTTGGTTGATGAATGCCAATTTTTATCAAAAGAACAAGTAATGCAATTAACCGACGTGGTTGATGAATTAGGCATACCGGTACTGTGTTATGGCTTGCGTAACGACTTTAGGGGCGAGTTATTTATAGGGTCGCAATACTTGCTTGCATGGGCTGATAAGTTAGTTGAGCTTAAAACTGTATGTCACTGCGGGCGTAAAGCTAACCACGTACTGCGTACCGATGAAAATGGTGAAGCAATAGCCGATGGTAACCAAGTAGAAATTGGCGGCAATGACCGATATGTTTCGGTATGCCGCAAACATTATAAAGCCGCGTTAAATATGGGCCGACAAAGCATTTAAAAATGTATCAATATCTTCGCGCGTAATATCTAAATGCGTTACTAGCCTAAGCTGCTTGCTTGGGCTAAATAATATACCTTGTTGTTTAAGCGCCTCAGCAATCTCTTCAATGTTTATACTGCTAGTGTATGTTGCGTAAACCATATTAGTGGTGTTACTCATATCGACAGTAAAGCCACTGATTTCACTTAATTTTTGCGCTAAATAGCGTGCATTTTCATGATCGTCTTTTAAGCGCTCAACATTGTGCTCAAGTGCGTACTGCCCAGCGGCTGCAAGCATTCCGGCTTGACGCATACCGCCACCAAGTACTTTTCTCCATCGTCTTGCTTTATTAATCAGTGCTGGTGAGCCTAATAATAAAGAGCCTACGGGCGCCCCCAAACCTTTAGATAAACAAATAGAAACTGAATCAAAATGTTTTGTAATTTCAGTGATATCAACATTTAGCTCAACAGCGGCATTAAAAGCACGTGCGCCGTCTAAGTGCAGCGCTAAATTATGTGTATTAACAAATTCGCGTGCTTGAGCTACGTATTCAAGCGGGAGCACTTTTCCGCCAATGGTGTTTTCGAGGCTAAGTAATCGAGTTTTAGCAAAATGGCAATCGTCTGGTTTTATAGCCGCCGCTATTTTACTAAAAGGGATGCTGCCATCAGCTTCGTTTTCGATAGGTTGAGGTTGAACAGATCCTAAAATGGCTGCACCGCCACCCTCAAACTTATAATTGTGAGCATTTTGGCCACAAATGTATTCGTCACCTCGCTCACAATGCGCCATTATTGCAAGTAAGTTGGCTTGTGTACCTGAGCTACAATAAAGTGCGGCTTTAAAGTTAAAACGCTTACACGCATAGGCTTCTAGTTGGTTAATGCTTTCATCATCACCGTATACATCGTCACCAACCGGTGCGCTGTACATAATATCGCGCATTGTGTTTGTTGGTTTTGTAACTGTATCAGAGCGAAAATCTATCATGATTGCCTTATCCTTTTTATTGTTTTTAATAAAATTGGTATTAATCAAGCTCGCTACAAATTTGCTCACGAGTGTCTTTATCAAAGTAAGTCCATGCAATAAAGCGGCTGATTTTTTGACCTTGTGCCATATCAACTATTTTATATTGTGCTATTGGGTGGGCTTTTAATACTTCTTCAAGAGCTGCAATATTATCTTTTTTGGATACTAACGACGTAAACCACAGTACTTGCTCTGCAAAGTCTTCGCTCTCTTTAATCATGTTAGAGATAAACTGTACTTCACCGCCTTCACACCATAATTCATTATTATGACCACCAAAATTAAGTGCGCTACTGGGTGTTTTTCCTAGGTTTTTCCACTTACGTTCACTGCCTTTACTTGCCTCTTCTTCGCTTGCATGAAACGGAGGGTTACAGAGCGTTAAATGATATAGATCTTTTTGATTTACAACGCCTTTAAAAATATGTGATGCGTTTTTTTGTTGTTTTAGGGTTATTTTTAAACTATTAAACTGAGCAATTTGCTTTGCTATTTTTACCGAAGCTGCATCAATATCAGTCCCTGTAAAATGCCACTTATATTCACTTGTACCAGTAAGCGGATAAACTAAGTTAGCGCCAGTGCCAATATCAAGCACTTTAATTTGCTTACCTAAAGGTATTTGTTGTTGATTATCATCACTTAATAAGTCAGCTAAGTAATGAATGTAGTCAACACGCCCAGGTATAGGTGGACATAAATTGTGCTCAGGAATATCCCAAAAATCAATATTATAATGTGCTTTTAAAAGAGCTTGATTGAGTGTTTTAACGGCTTTGTTATCACTAAAATCAATACTTTTAGTACCTGCAGGTGTGGTTATAACAAAAGGCAGTAGAGCAGGGTGCTCTGTTGTTAATAAATCGAAGTCGTACCCATTTTTATGTAGGTTACGAGGGTGTAATTTTGAACGTGCTTTATTTTCTTTCATGGCTTCATTTTAACAACAGATATGATGTGGTGATTGTAACAAATGCTGATGAGTAAAGTGCAGACATTTCCTTTGGTATATTTAATATTGCTGGTAGGATGAGTTGAAAATAATAAAAAGGAATAACTGTGGCGATTTCTCAGCAATCAATAATTATCAATTTAGACGCTCACCAAACACTTCATTTACGTCGAATCAGCGATGATAATCAGCAAGGGCCTGTCGTATTTTTTATGCATGGAGCTGTAGAAAACGGTAAAATTTTTTACACCCATTCTAATAAAGGGCTTGCCCCTTTTTTGGCTGAGCATGGGTACCGATGCTATGTGGCTGATTTACGTGGACGAGGTGATAGTAAGCCAATTATTTCGAGCGAGTCCGAATATGGACAAACTGAGTCTATCCTAGAAGACATCCCTACCTTTATTAAGCAAATAGAGTTGATTGAAGGCAAGAAGCCTGACTACTGGGTCGCTCACTCTTGGGGCGGGGTATTGATGAACAGCGCGTTTGCACGTTTTCCAGAGTATATTAATGATGTAAAAGCGTGTGTGTATTTTGGCTCTAAGCGTTCTTTATTTAATAACCATCCTCAAAAATTATTACAAGCCAATTTAATTTGGTATTTTATGGCACCTTTACTTGCTAAAAAACACGGCTATTTAAATGCTAAAGGTTATAAGTGGGGAAGCGATAACGAAACTCAAAAGTCGCATTATCAAAGTATGCAATGGGCTAAAAAGAAGCCATGGATAGATTCTGATGATAATTTTGATTATGCAAAAGCTCTAAACAACCTGCATTTACCGCCAACGCTTCATATTGCTGCGGTAAAAGATAAAGCATTAGCGCAACCAATCGATATTCAAAAGTTTATGGACGAATCAGGGCCTGGCATTCAACAAATGCGAATTTACGGTCGTAAACACGGGCATAATTTTGATTACGATCATATTAATATGCTTACCCACCCAAGTGCGCGTGATGATCAATTTAAAGATTTACTTAATTGGTTTAAAGCACATCTGTAGGATCTGTTGACCTTTCAGGGTTGAACCCAAAAGGCAGCGCATGTTTGGTCTTTATGCTACGTTATCGCCTATTTATGGGGAACAACCACACTACATAGGCTCTGCCTTGCCTAAATACCAAACAGCCTACTGCAAATTTAACCTCGAAAGATAAACAGGCCCTAATTAATTCTCATCAAGTAACTTTAAATGCGGTGTTTTGTAACGCTCCCACTTAGCGATTGCGGCGTTATTAATAGGTTGGCGAATAGCATGTTTACTCAACGTGGTTACCGGTGTTTTTTGTTTATAAAACGCTAAGCAACGCTGTTCAAAATGACAGTTTAAAAAACCAAGTAACTGCGTTAGCTGCTCTTTTGGGTTGCTCACTAAATCTTCGTAACTGACATCATAAATTGGCATACTTTTAAAGGAGTACCAATGGCTCATCAGTTTTTCATACACACTATGGTAAAGCTTAAACTCAGGTAGTGAGCAAAAATAAGGCTCGTTTTCGGCAAAGTAATTAGTGAAAATAGAAAACGCAGTAGCATTAAAGTTGCGACTTAAGTTTATAAATTTGGCATTTGGAAATAGGATATATATTAGTCCGAGCGACTGATAATTACTCGGCAGTTTATTTATTATAAAAGGTCTGATGGGCGATGCTGTTTTTAATGTTGCGATATAAAGCTCGCGGGCTTTTTTGATTAAGTCAGGCGTTAAATGCGCTAAACATTGCGGGTAAGCAACTCCCGTTTTTTGCTCGATAAAAGCAACCGCGTTATTACTAATACTCGTACTTTCTCCTAGGCTCGAAAACTGACTATGGCTTGCCAACATTTGCTCCAGGAGGGTAGAGCCACTACGAGGCATACCAATAATAAATACAGGTGTAATATTACCTGTAAATTTTTTATCGGCAGAGGCAATAAATTCCTCGGTGTTGTATTTTATTATTTCATCGTAAAAAGGGATTAAATCTTTAGTGTTAAATTCACTTAATTTTCTTTGTAATTTATTTGCCAATATAAAATAATTAAATGCTTGCTCGGTATCTTCAAGTGCATCGTAACTGTTTGCTAATGCGTAGTAACACACCATTTTTAAACGTAAATTGCTCGTTTGAGTTAGTAAGTGGTGCAAATTACTTACATAATTATGCTCTTTATTAAAGCGACCTAACTGCACAAGTTCGAATAAAATATAAGCTGTTACAGGGTATACCCCAATACTGAGTGCATGAGCAAAGGTTGTATGGGCTTTATCTAACTCGCCATGTGTTAAATAGTGCTGTGCTAAGTAATAATGAGGCTCTGGGTTATGACTTGCTAATTTTTTTGCGTATTCGAGCACCGTTAACGCATCGTTTGGCGAATTAACACCGTTAAATGCATCAGCAAGGGCATGTAATGGTTCAAGCATATGAGGCATGCGCTCACACGCTTTTTGGAGTAAGTACACGGCAGCGTCATAACGCTCTAATCGTAGGGCAATTCTGCCTAAGCCAAATAAAGCTTCACCATTTTCGGGATTACTATTTAATAGCGTTTTAAAATGAAACTCAGCTTCTTTGAGTTTATTTTGTTGAAATAATTGGTTGGCTTTATTAAGTAACATAGTTAGACATTATTATTATTTTTATTA
>NZ_WTKW01000284.1:0-5392 GCF_011378745.1 Pseudoalteromonas sp. Z1A6 | reverse complement strand
AAAGCCGCTGGAGTATTTCTCTAGCGGCTTTTGTAATTTAGTGATTATGAAAAAAATATTATTTGGTTTACTGCTCGCTCTTTTTAGTACTTACTCAAACGCTCAAAGTATTGAAACAAATACATTAGCAACACACCCTTACTGGCTTAAATTAGGTCACTACCGCTTGGCCACATTAGGTGATTGGAAAAGTGAAGTAGACAGTGCTGAGTTTTTTTTATCTCCTACAGGTAAAACAAGCCCATATGACGAACTTAAAGCCACTATAGCTGCATTTAGTGGTAAAAATACTGACCCAAAAACAACACAATATCGTTGTCAGTTTCCTGCACGTTATAAATGGCTAAAAACAAAAATTAAAAATAACTGGCCCGAACTTAATTGCCCAGAACTACAGGCGTGGCAAAAAATAATAAACCCTAAAGGGGTTACGTTAGTTTTTCCAACTGCATTTATGAATAGCCCATCATCAATGTTTGGCCACACTTTACTTCGTATTGATGCAAAAGATCAGACTCGCCATAAAGAGTTGCTCGCATTTGCCGTTAATTTTGCAGCAGAGCCAGACGGCTCAGATAACGCAGCTATGTATGCACTAAAAGGCTTGATTGGCAGCTACCCAGGTAAGTTTTCGCTTATGCCGTACTATAAAAAAGTACGCGAATATAATGACTTAGAATCTCGTGATATTTGGGAATACAAACTTAATTTATCAGAGCTACAGGTAGAGCTTATTTTATTGCACTTGTGGGAGCTACAATTAGCTACATTCGATTACTTTTTTATTGATGAAAACTGCTCTTACCAATTACTTGCATTATTACAACTTGCACAAGAGGACCTTGATTTAACATCGTCATTTAATATGCAAGCTATTCCATCAGATACCGTTGCAGTACTAAGAAATAACAACTTATTACAAACACCTAATTACCGCCCTGCTTTTGGAACTAAACTTTACCATTACTCTACTCAAATGACTGACGAACAACTTGATGATGCAAGAGAGTTAATGCAAGGTGGCTCCCTCAATACTCGTAATTACTCACAGTCGCAATTAGTCGCTATATTAGAAATGGCGTATGAATGGTTAAATTTTGAATTTTACGATAAAGCATTAAATCGTAAAGAAATTGCCCCGCGACTAACTAAGCTACTCCTAATGCGCAGCAAATATAATGTAGCTTCGCCATTTACTAAGCCAAACCGCCCTATTGCTTCCCCAGAGCAAGGTCATGGTTCTTCTAAAGTATCGCTAGGTAGGGTACAAAATAATAACCAAGCAAACCTTACAAATTTTGGTTATAGGCTTGCGTATCATGACTTACTAGATAGGCCTGAAGGTTTTATAGCGGGTGCACAAATTAGTTTTTTTGATTTGGAAGCCGCTATTACTGACGAAGGAAATGCAGATATCGAACATTTTTACTTATTAGATGCTATGTCGCTTGCACCCGATAACCGCGTATTTGATAGCTGGTCGTGGAACTTTAAAATGGGCTTTGACCGACAACCAAGTGACAATAAACGTTTAGGCCGCTTTTTTACAAAAGGAGGTTATGGTAAATCTTATGGCGATCCTAATAATCTGCACGGCTATATTCTTGGTCAATTTGAGCTAAATACAGGCGATATAACCGACCGACTTAGTACTGGAATAGGCAGCGAAGCCGGTGTAATTTGGCAAATAAACAATAAGCATAAACTCGCTTTGACTGGCAATATATTATGGCTAACTGATAACGCAGCAAGTAAGCACAGCGAAATAGCTATAACATGGAATTACGCTGTTTCTCGCAATGTATCGCTGCGCAGCAAAGTACAGCATGCTCAATGGCATAGCCATAATTCATCAATGAGTTTAGCTATGCAGTTTTACTTTTAACTTTTAACTTTTTCAATATTATTTATATTTAATGCTACTTGTAGGGTAGCCAAATAGTACTCTACATTTAGCTTTTATTCCCGATGCCTTATAAACACTTTTCAATAAGTGCTCCCACTGATGAAACGTAATAACGACTGGGTTATTGCTATTAAGCTGCCCTATAATGCCGTATTTACAAGGCTTTGATTTATCTTCTTCTACAAAGGTGCCAAATAACTTATCCCAAATAATAAGTACACCTGCAAAGTTTTTATCAAGGTAACCTGCATTTATTGCGTGATGAACTCGGTGATGCGAAGGCGTATTAAATACTTTTTCAAACCAGCCTAACTTACCCACTATTTGAGTATGTACAAAAAATTGATACGCCAAATTTAATGCAACCACGCTAAATACTGTTAGCGGTTCAAATCCAATTAAAATCATAGGTAGCCAAAACACCCACATACCGGCTACGGGGTACATTAAGCTTTGCCTAAATGCGGTGGTGAAATTCATTTTAGTTGAGCTATGGTGCACCACATGTGCAGCCCACAACCAATGAATATGATGCGATGCTTTATGAAACCAATAATACAAAAAATCTTGCAGTAAAAATGCAAATGCAATACTTAATACACTCACTTCAATATCAAACAATCTATAGTCATACAACCAATTAAATAAAGGCATTAACAGCAGTAACGCAATAGCATCTGCGCCTTGGTGTAATAGCGCTAACACTGTATTTGCTAGGCTATCTTTTATGTCGTAATAGCGCTTAAACTTAATAAACTCAGAGCAAACAAATATCAAAAATAATGGGCTCAGAGCGAGTAAAATAATTTCTGAGTTCATGCTTTACCCGCCAAAAAATAATTATTTAAATTGTTTAACGCTTGGGTTATATCTTTTGTAATAACATATTTAAGTAATGCATTTGGCATCCACCATGGAGCTGAGCAGCTTATGCAATAGTTAAGTTCGGTAACTAAAGTATTGATGTCTTTATTTGCAGTGAGGTATATATCGCCTCGATGATTAGCTACTGGTTTATCGCCTACTATTTGGTAACTGATCTGATTTTGATCGGCACTGATTATTTGCTCTGAAAACGTTATTTTACCTATTTTCACTTGCCTAACAGATCCTTTTCCGCCTTCTATTTGCCCTTCGTCTTGTGCTTGTAGCAGCGTAAATTTGGCATTAAAAAATCGATGCAACTGTTGATGATCCAACAGTGTGCTTATTATTTGTTTTGGCTGTGCATTAAGCGTTTGTTTTATTGTTATAAGTATCATTTTTACAGCAAGAGGTTATTAGGCATTCAACTAGCATATAAAAATTTAACGTGGCAAACTTGCTAATACACGACTATTTTTTAGCTTTAGATGACAAATGCACACATTGGCTGATCATTACTTTTCAAGTATTCTTGATTACTTACAAGCGCAAGGCATTAGTACTAAAACGGCTTTGCACGCTATTAACTTTGACGAATTTAGTAATCAACGTACCCATCAATTAGCGCCGCGTATTAGTTTAAATAGTTACAATGCTTTATTAGTTTATGGCAAGAAAACACTTAACGATCCTCTTTTTGGTTTTACCCTAGGTCAGCAAATTCGCACTGCTGACTACGGCGTTTTAGGTTACTTGATTGAATCAAGCGATAACTTAAGCAGTGCCATTAAAGCATTGTTAAGCTACGACAGCTTGGTGGCTGATATTGGTAAAGCTAAGTTTGAACTAAATACTGATACAGCAACTATTCGTTGGATTGCTCACCAAAGTTGTAATGAGCATGTTGTTTTACGAAACATGACCGCGTGGGTAAGTGTGATTCGCCAGTTAATAAATTTAACGCTTTCGCCAAGTAGTATTAGTTTCACTTATAATTGGTTGCCATCGCAAAGGCGCGCCCTTGAATCATGGTTTAAATGCCCTGTAAAAAGCAGTGCTGAATATAATCAAATTAGCTTTCCGAGCCATTATTTAACGCTGCCCTTTAAAACCGATAATGCCATTATTAATTCTACTTTCAAGCAATTGTCAGAGCAGCAACTCTCTAACTTTAAAAGCCAGCAGTGTATTGACGATAAAGTTAATCAGTTACTTACAGCTAAAACTACCTTGCAAAACTGCAACCTAATAGGCATAGCTGATGCGCTTAATTTAACACCCCGAACGCTACAACGACGCTTAAAACAACAAGACTTAACCTTTGCTCAGCTACTTGAAAAAGAACGTAAAAAACGTGCAGATACATTAATAGCCAGCATGCCACTTGCTGATTTATCTAATATTTTAGGATTTAAAGATCAAAGCTCTTTTAATCGAGCTTTTTTACGCTGGCATAAATGCTCGCCATTACAATTTATAAAATACAAAACAGCAAGAACAGCCAAGTAAGTGCAAATTATTTACGTTATATAAACATAATATATATATGTTTTAGTTAATACTCTCTACACTAGGTGTATTATTGCTCTAAAAGATTTTTTATGTTTTTGCGTGTTTTATTAAGTGCTTTTGTATTTATTTTATATAGCCCCCTGTGTAACGCCGATTCGGTTACTTTTATAGCTGAAGACCTTCCTCCTTATCACTTTAAAAATCAGCAAGGTGAAGTAAGCGGCGCTTTAGTCGACATTGCCAAAGCAGTTGTGAAGCAAACAAACTTAACCGCTAATTTTGAAATAATGCCTATGGCCCGCGTTTTTAAGGAGCATCAAACAAATACCAACGCCATAATGTTGTCTTTGTTAAAAACCCCAGAGCGGATTAATAAATATACGTGGTTAGGCGAAGTGTATTTTGCAGATGCTTATTTAATTAGCTTAAAAAGCCATGTAGATGAAGTTGTTCACTTAAATTTTGCTAAAGAGTATAAAGTAGCAACCATTCGTGGCTACCTGAGCGAAGCCTACTTAAAGCAAAAAGGCTTTACCGAAAATAACAATTTAATACTGGTCAGTTACTATAATCAACTTTGGCAAATGCTTTATAAAAACCGGATCGACTTTGTAGTAACTAATACACTTACACTTAATAACGAGCTAAAAAGCCTAGGACTCGATCCTAGCCTAATAACAAAACGAATTCATTTAAGCGATCTTCCCTCTTCACTTAATTTTGCAGCAAGTAATCAACTTAATCCTAAAACAGCTAAAGCACTCTCTGACGCATTAAGTAACATTAAAGAAAATGGTGAATACCATGCCATTTTAAACAAGTGGCAACTTTTATTACCAAACACGACTAACATGCAGCACTAACCATAGTTAAAGCCCGACATTAGTTATTGGCAGTGGTTATTTAGTTATTTGCTAAACGCTGCAAAGCAAACTACAAAGTTAAAAATCTCCTCTCCCCCCAAAAAATAGACTGCGCCTTAGCGCCAAAATCTACGTTATACATCACTAAATGAATAGCCAAGCACATAAAAAACACATACCGCAAACACTTCCATAAAAGCCGTTAAAAAACACCCAAACCAAATTGGTATAACAAAAAAATCATTTA
>NZ_WTKW01000283.1:0-5448 GCF_011378745.1 Pseudoalteromonas sp. Z1A6 | reverse complement strand
TTTTTCCATCCTCAAAATAGATCACTTAATTAAGCGAATTGGTATAAGTAATTAGAAGCTGCTACCCATTTTCTTCAGGCATAAAAAAAGCCGCATAAAATGCGGCTTTGGAGGTTTAGTCTCACTTCACTTTGGGCGTGTCTCCAAAACTTAGTGAATACGTTACCAAGGAACTGTTATGTGTTATTTAAGCTATTGACTCTAATGCAATTTTAACCATTTCGTTAAACGTGCTTTGACGCTCATCAGCAGGTGTTGCTTCGCCAGTGATTACGTGGTCACTTACTGTAAATAATGCCATTGCGTTTGCGCCGTATTCAGCTGCAACGCCGTATAAGCCTGCTGTTTCCATATCTACTGCTAGCATGCCTAACTTGTCTAAGTCTTTATAGAACGAATCATCTGCTTGATAGAATGTGTCTGTCGTAAATACGTTACCTACTTTTGCTTTAATTCCTAGCTCTTTAGCAGCGTTTACGCCGTTTAAAAGTAGGTCAAAGTTAGCAATAGCAGCAAAATCGTAGCCACGTACGCGTGCACGGTTTACGTTTGAATCTGTGCTTGCACCTTGTGCAAAAATTACGTCACGAATTTTGATATCTGTGCCAATACCGCCACACGTACCAATACGTATAATATTTTTAACGCCAAAGCTTACAATTAGCTCACGTGCATAAATAGACATTGATGGAATGCCCATGCCTGAACCCATGATACTTACTGGCTTACCTTTGTAAGTACCAGTGAAACCGTACATGTTACGAACGCCTGTAACTTGTACTGCATCATCTAAAAAGTTTTCAGCAATATATTGCGCACGTAGCGGATCGCCTGGCATTAATACTGTTTCGGCGAAATCACCAACGTTTGCACTGATATGCGGAGTACTCATTAATTGTTTTCCTTTTTATTTGGCGTTTTTAGCTCATTTAAAAAGCTGTCGCCGTAATCAAGCGCAGATAAGCTAAACCACTGTGCCAGTGTTTGACCTATATCTGCAAAGCTGTTGCGTTCACCTAATGGTGTGTTACTCATACCTGGTTGGTATGCAATAACAGGTACGTATTCACGAGTGTGCTCAGAACCTGGAAAGGTTGGGTCACAGCCATGATCTGCAGTGATCATTAATACGTCATCTGCTTTTAACTGATTTAGTATAGTTGGTAAATAGTCATCAAATTCTTTTAATGCTTTTGCGTATCCTACTGGATTACGACGATGACCAAATTTTTCATCAAAATCAACTAGGTTAGTAAAGATTAAGCTACGATCTGGCGCGCTTTCCATTACTTCGCTGGTTTTTTCTAGCAAGTTCATAAGTCCAGGTGCTTTATGCTTTTGGGTTATGCCCTGATGCGCATAAATATCTGAAATTTTACCAATACTAATTACTTCGCCGCCGTCTTTTGCTAGTACATCTAGCAATGTTGGTGCAGGCGGAAGTACTGAATAGTCACGACGATTACCCGTTCGAGCAAAGTCTTGGCTATTTGAACCCAAAAATGGCCGCGCAATCACTCGTCCTATATTCATTTCATCAAGTAGCGCCCGTGCGATTTCGCAAACTTGATAAAGCTTCTCTAGGCCGAATGACTCTTCATGCGCGGCTATTTGAAACACGCTATCAGCTGAGGTGTAACAGATTGGTTTACCTGTTTTTACGTGCTCTTCACCTAGCTGTTCTAAAATGGTAGTTCCTGATGCATGGCAATTGCCTAAAATACCAGGAATACCTGTACGAGCAATAAACTCGTCTATAAATTCTTGTGGGAAACTTGGCTGTGTTTTTGGGAAATATCCCCAATCAAATAACACCGGTACGCCTGCCATTTCCCAATGACCTGATGGCGTGTCTTTTCCGCTAGAGATTTCTTTAGCGTAACCCCATGCACCTTGAGGAGCTTGGCGGTCTGAAATTAAACACGGTTCGCCACCGGCAGCTTCGCATGCATCCACTAACCCAAGTTTTGATAGGTTAGGAAGCGACAGCGCACTGCCTGTTTCGTCGTAATATGCTTTTAGTAAGTGAGCGAATGTATTAGCCCCAAGATCGCCGAATTTATCTGCATCTGGTGCTGCACCGATTCCTAGGCTATCTGCCATTAAAATAATTGCTCTTGCCATTTTGACCTCACTTTGATTCTAGGTGGTTACTTTATCCGCTGATCGAATTTTCCGTACAGGACAAAAGTCCTGTTTCATAAAACCTAAACATTATAAATTTGCACCCTTGAGCGAAGCAAAAGAGATTAATCGTGTCTTTTTTGCTATTGTGATCTACCAACAATATATCTTTCTGTGTGGATGAGAACTTTAGTGACACGAACTACTATTATAGCCATTGCAGGCGCATCAGCGTCGGGCAAATCTCTTTTTAGCCAAACAATTTACAATGAATTGGTTAATGAGCTTGAACCAGGCGCTATCGCCATTATTGAAGAAGATGCTTATTACAAGGATCAGTCGCATTTGCCGATGGCTCATCGTACGCAAACAAATTACGACCATCCAGATGCATTTGAACACGCATTAATGCTTGAGCATTTAACGCAACTTCGTTGTGGTAACTCAGTAGAAGTACCAACGTATGATTATGCACAGCACACGCGTAGCGCAACCACACGCCGAGTGCCAGCTGCTAAAATACTGATTGTTGAAGGTATTTTACTATTGAGTGATAAAGCGCTTAATAAAGAATTTGATATTAAGGTGTTTATAGACACACCTTTAGATATTTGTTTAATGCGTCGTATGCAACGTGATATGGAGCAACGAGGCAGAACATTACAATCTGTTGTTGAGCAATATCAGGCAACTGTTAGACCGATGTTTTATCAATTCATTGAGCCTTCTAAGCATAATGCTGATTTAGTTGTGACTCGAGGCGGCATGAACCGCGTTGCGATTGATATAATAAAAAGTAAAATTAAATATTTACTACAAGAATAACAACGGGAAACATTTGTATGACAACATTTATGAGCTTAGTAGGCATGTGTGTGCTACTAAGCATTGCCTTTGCTGCGTCAACTAATCGCAAGGCAATTAATTTAAGAACCGTTGGTATAGCATTTGCGATGCAAATTGTTATAGGCGGTTTTGTTCTGTTTTTCGAAGCAGGAAAAAATGTGTTAACTAGCATGTCATCAGCCGTCTCGTCGGTTATTGGTTATGCTAATGATGGTATTGGGTTTTTATTTGGTCCACTCGCCTCACAAGACACATTAGGTTTTATTTTTGCAATTCAAGTTTTGCCAGTTATCGTGTTTTTCTCAGCGCTTGTTGCTGTGTTATATCACCTTGGCATTATGGATTGGATAATTAGGATTTTAGGCGGCGGTTTACAAAAATTACTGAAGACCTCTCGCACAGAATCGCTTTCAGCAACTGCAAATATTTTTGTAGGCCAAACTGAAGCACCGTTAATAGTTAAGCCATTTATAGCAACGATGACAAAATCGGAATTGTTTGCAGTAATGGTAGGTGGCTTAGCCACTGTAGCAGGCTCTGTAATGGCCGGTTACGTAATTATTGGCGTAGATCTTAAGTATCTTATTGCTGCGAGCTTTATGGCTGCACCAGGTGGTTTCTTAATGGCCAAGATGATTGTGCCAGAAACTGAAACGCCTAGAGATAACTTAGCTGATTTAGATTTAGATGACGAAGATAAGCCTGTAAATGTAATTGATGCAGCTGCATCAGGTGCTGCAAACGGTATGCATTTAGCACTTAATGTAGGTGCAATGTTACTTGCTTTTGTAGCGCTAATTGCACTATTAAACGGTTTATTAGGCGGTATTGGTGGGTGGTTTGATTACCCAACATTAACGCTTCAAGAAATATTAGGTTATGTATTTGCTCCAGTTGCATGGTTACTAGGTGTGCCATGGGATGAAGCGATTATAGCCGGCAGCTTTATTGGTCAAAAGATAGTAGTAAACGAGTTTGTTGCTTACTTAGACTTTATAAATTATCGCGATACGTTAAGCGCGCACACACAAGCAATCGTTACTTTTGCTTTATGTGGGTTTGCTAACTTATCATCGATAGCCATTTTACTAGGTGGGTTAGGCGGTATGGCGCCTAGTCGGCGGAAGGATATCGCACGCTTAGGGCTCAGAGCAGTGTTAGCAGGATCTATGGCTAACCTTATGAGCGCAGCAATTGCTGGGTTTTTCCTCTCGCTAGCTTAGAAACTTATTGAGATGAACACCGGTGTTGCAAAACAAGAGGATAGCGCTTTAAGGGGTTAAAGCTCTATCTGACTTGAACGATACTTCACCAAGGGCCGCAAGGCCCTTTTATCGTTTTAGGCCTTAATTTTTAGCCTCAACTACTTCAAACCCCAAGCCACTTATCTATCTAGCCCCCTTTATAGTTATACATAACTCAAATAAACCAATATCTTAGTAACAAGTTCACATAAATAATTTTTGTGTTTTTCATATTTTCAGCCACACTTATTATTACTTAAGCTAACCGAATGACGATTCGCTATTGTGAAATATATTCTTTATTCTCTTTTTTTAATTTGCTCTGTGTATGTTCAAGCAAAGGAAGCCCTGCTTGTTGTTACAGAGTTAGCACCACCAAACCAAGTATTGATTAATGGCGAGGTAGCAGGTGAAGGTACTCAGTTTATTAGAGATATATTTGCTGAGGCTGATCTCACACCTAACATTCAAATGTATCCTTGGGCACGTGCTTATAAAATTGCAGATGAGTTAAAAAACACCTTTATATACAGCCTTGCACGCACTGTAGAGCGAGAAGAGAATTTTTATTGGATTGGACCAGTTGGACGATTTGAGCTGGGCTTTATCGGCCTATCAGAGCGTGATGATCTTATTATAAATAATACTGAACAAGCAAAAGTGTATAAAATTGCAATGCAACGCAATGACTTTTCAACACAAACCCTCACGAAACTTGGATTTGAAGTTGTTTTAACCTCTGATATTCAAAAATCATACTCTTTACTATTAGCTAAAAAAGTAGATTTAATAGTAGACGATCCATTATATATGCAGCAGATGAGCGACTATTTAAAGCTTGAACCAGCACACTTAAGGTTTATTTATAAAATAGATGAGCTAACAATTGATGCTTATTTAGCTGCGAATAAAAAAACAGATATGCGTTTAATTGAAGCACTGCAAGCTGCATTTTTAAAAATAAAGCAAAATAAAGGGCTGCCTTACGAAAGATAAATCATTAAAGATAAGTATGTTTATAGGCGGCAAAATCGTCTTTCATTTTTAACTTTTTATATTCTTCATAAAATTGCTTTATGACATGCTCTGGCACTGATTTATTAAATGCAATGTAATTGCTCACAAGCTTAGGAAGAGGTAATTCTTGCACTTCACTGCGTCAGTTGCTTTATATCCAAAGAGTTCTAGCTATACTTTATTGTAACTTTTGAACCTAAATTAGATCTATTTTTCT
>NZ_WTKW01000282.1:0-5511 GCF_011378745.1 Pseudoalteromonas sp. Z1A6 | reverse complement strand
AGTAAGAGTTTCTAAATCAAATTTTTATCAAGTGATAATACTTGACTAATTTACTCTGGTAATTAAAATTTGCACTCTTTTGTGCAGGGGGCGTTATGAAGTTAACATCAAAAGGCAGATATGCCGTTACAGCTATGCTGGATGTTGCACTACACACAGGTGTAGGTCCTGTAGCCCTTGCTGATATTTCACAAAGACAAGAAATTTCTTTGTCTTACCTTGAACAATTATTTGCTCGTTTACGTAAAAATGGCCTAGTAAGTTCTGTTCGTGGACCTGGTGGTGGTTATTTACTAGGGCGTGAAGCGAGCGTTATCTCTGTTGGCGATATTATTAGCGCCGTAGACGAATCGGTCGATGCAACACGTTGCCAAGGTGCCGATACCGGCTGTCAGAGTGGTATGCGTTGTTTAACACATAATTTGTGGTCAGACCTAAGCGCACGCATAGAAGAATTTTTGAATAATATTACCCTTGCTGAATTGGTGGAAAAATCAGATGTGAAAGAAATAGCATCGCGCCAAGATAACAGTATTAATAATGCAATTAAGCAGTTGGAAAACATTCAAGTAAGCTGTCAACTTTAAGGTTGACCTGCAGCGGAGAGAGAAATGAAGTTACCGATTTATTTAGATTACGCAGCGACCACGCCTGTTGACGAACGTGTTGCTAAAGAAATGATGCAATGCCTGACAATGGACGGTAAGTTTGGTAATCCTGCGTCACGCTCACACCGTTTTGGTTGGCAAGCAGAAGAAGCTGTTGACCAAGCACGTACAGATATTGCTGATTTAATTAATGCAGACCCACGTGAAATTGTTTTCACATCGGGTGCAACAGAATCAAATAACCTTGCTATCAAAGGTGCAGCACAGTTTTACAAGAAAAAAGGTAAGCACGTTATTACCGCTAAAACTGAGCACAAAGCTGTAATCGACACATGTCGTGAACTTGAGCGCCAAGGTTTTGAAGTAACTTACATGGACGTTGAAGAAAACGGCCTACTTGATTTACAAAAACTTGCCGACACAATGCGTGACGACACAGTACTTGTAAGCATTATGCACGTTAATAACGAGCTAGGTGTAATTCAAGATATCGCGACTATTGGCGAAATGTGTCGCGAACGTAAAATTATGTTCCACGTAGATGCAGCGCAAAGCGCGGGTAAAGTACTAATCGACGTGCAACAGCTTAAAGTTGATTTTATGTCGTTCTCTGCACATAAAGTGTATGGCCCTAAAGGTGTTGGTGCACTTTACGTTCGTCGTAAACCACGTGCTCGCCTTGAAGCGCAAATGCACGGTGGCGGACATGAACGCGGTATGCGCTCTGGTACGCTAGCTACTCACCAATTAGTGGGTATGGGTACAGCGTTTAAAATTGCTAAGCAAGATTTCGAAAAAGATCACGCACACATCAGCGCCTTACGTAATCGTTTAATCGACGGCATTATGGCTGATATGGACGAAGTATACTTTAACGGCACGCAAGACCAATCAGTACCTGGCATTGTAAACATCAGCTTTAACTTTGTTGAAGGTGAGTCGTTACTTATGGCAGTAAAAGACATTGCAGTATCGTCAGGTTCAGCCTGTACATCTGCAAGCTTAGAGCCTTCTTATGTATTACGTGCACTTGGCCGTAACGACGAATTAGCACATAGCTCAATTCGTTTTAGTATTGGTCGCTTTACTACCGAAGAAGAGATTGATTACACCGTCGAATTAATGAAAAACTCTATCGGTCGCCTACGTGAGATGTCTCCACTTTGGGAGATGCATCAAGAAGGTATTGATTTAGATTCAGTTGAATGGGCTCACCACTAATAGTGTGAGCACATACCCTAGCAGGTAATGAGGATAGAATAATGGCTTATAGTGATAAAGTAATCGACCACGTAGAAAACCCACGTAACGTAGGTACTCTAGATAAGAATGATCCGTCAGTGGCAACGGGTATGGTAGGCGCACCAGCATGTGGTGACGTAATGAAATTGCAAATTAAAGTATCTGCCGAAGGCGTTATTGAAGATGCAAAATTCAAAACCTACGGTTGTGGTAGCGCAATTGCTTCATCTTCACTTGTAACAGAGTGGGTTAAAGGCAAAACGCTAGACGAAGCAGCGACAATTAAAAACACTGATATCAGTGCAGAGCTTGAATTACCACCAGTGAAAATTCACTGTTCAATTTTAGCCGAAGACGCAATTCAAGCAGCAATTGCAGACTACAAAAGCAAACAAGCGAAGTAAGAAGAGAAACTCATGGCAGTGACATTGACAGATGCGGCAGCAAACCGCGTACAATCATTTTTAGCAAACCGCGGTAAAGGTTTAGGCCTGCGCGTTGGCATTAAAACGACGGGCTGTTCAGGTCTTGCTTATGTACTTGAGTTTGTTGACGATTTAAACGAAGACGATGAAACTTTTGCGGCTAAAGGTGTAACATTAATTGTTGACGCTAAAAGCTTAGTTTACATCGATGGCACAGAGCTCGACTACACTAAAGAAGGCTTAAATGAAGGGTTTAAATTTAGAAACCCTAATCAAGCTGATGAGTGTGGTTGTGGCGAAAGCTTTACCGTTTAAGCTTAAAATATCTTTGTAGTATAAATAAGCCCTGCCAGTTAATGTAGGGCTTTGTTATTTCTGAATATTATTGGTTGAAGTTATGCGTTACTTTGAATTATTTGCAGTTCCCGTTGATTACAATATTGATTTAGCAACGGTTAACAAGCACTACTTGGAATTACAGCGTACTGTACATCCAGATCGCCACGCGAATGCGAGCAGCCGCGATAAGTTAATGGCAGTGCAAAGCGCCGCCGAAATTAACGATGCGCTACAAACATTAAAGCACCCAGTAAAACGTGCTGAATATATGCTGAGCGAGCTAGGCGTTGATATTCGTGCAGAGCAGCAAACCTTGCAAGATCCAATGTTTTTAATGCAGCAAATGGAACTTCGCGAAGAGCTTGAAGAGCTAACATCGTCGCGCGATCCTGATACCGCCATTGCAAATTTTGAAAAACAAATTAAGCAACTAAACACGCAGTACAGTGCACAACTTGCCGAACAACTAGCAAGTAACGATGAGCAGCAATATCAACTTGCCGCAGATAATATTCGTAAACTGAAGTTTGTTTATAAGTTACGTGACGAACTAGAGCGTATTGAAGACAGTTTATTTGACGATTAATTACTTGCTGCAAAGCGAGCAACACGAGTTTAAAGAGCATTATGGCATTATTGCAAATTGCTGAGCCGGGGCAGAGCGCGGCACCACACGAACATAAACTAGCTATTGGTATTGATCTTGGTACAACTAACTCATTAGTTGCAACAGTACAAAGTGGCGAAGCCCGCACGTTAACTGATGATCTTGGCGCGGCTATGTTACCGTCGGTTGTTCGTTATCAAGCAGGCGGTATTACTGTTGGCGCAGAAGCTGCAAAAGCAGCAACGCAAGACCCTGCCAACACGCTTATTTCGGTTAAGCGTTTTTTAGGTAAAACTCAGGCTGAAATAGAGCAAAGTTATGGCCAGCTACCGTATGAATTTTGTGAGCACAATGGTGCACTAGCAATAGAAACTGCGGCAGGTAAAATCAGTCCAATTAAAGCATCAAGCCATATTTTAGCTGCATTAAAAGCACGAGCTGAGCAAAGTTTTGGTAATCAAGAGATTTTAGGTGCTGTAATCACAGTACCAGCGTACTTTGATGACGCACAGCGCCAAAGTACTAAAGATGCCGCAGAACTGGCTGGTATTAACGTACTACGTTTATTAAATGAGCCAACAGCAGCAGCCGTTGCTTATGGTTTAGATTCTGGCCAAGAAGGTATTATTGCTGTTTACGATTTAGGCGGTGGTACATTTGATATATCAGTACTTAGATTACACCAAGGTGTGTTTGAAGTAATGGCAACTGGCGGCGACTCAAGTCTCGGTGGTGATGACTTTGACTCACTACTTGTTGATTACTTTAAGCAGCAAACTGGTGTGTCAGCGTTGTCACCTTCAGTTTTACGTTTATTCATCAATAAAGCAAAAGCGTGTAAAGAAGCATTAAG
Organism: Pseudoalteromonas sp. Z1A6; assembly: GCF_011378745.1. NCBI lineage: Bacteria > Pseudomonadati > Pseudomonadota > Gammaproteobacteria > Alteromonadales > Pseudoalteromonadaceae > Pseudoalteromonas > Pseudoalteromonas sp. Z1A6. The sequence continues at coordinate 1,437 of NZ_WTKW01000282.1, read as the reverse complement.
CCAATACGCTAAAGTAAACGTGGGTCTTGAGTTTGACGATCAAAAATACACAGTAGAAGTAACACGCGAAACGTTTGATGAAATGGCTATGCCTCTCGTTAAAAAAACACTGCGTTCGTGTCGTCGTGCTGTAAAAGATGCTGGCATAGAAAACGACGAAGTACTGCAAGTTATTATGGTAGGCGGTTCAACCCGTATGCCACTGGTACGTAGCCAAGTACAAAGCTTTTTTGATAAAGAGCCGCTAACTTCAATCGACCCTGATCGTGTTGTAGCCCTAGGTGCTGCGCTTCAAGCCGACGTGTTAATTGGCAATAAGCCCGATTCTGACATGCTATTGCTTGATGTATTACCGTTATCGCTAGGCCTTGAAACTATGGGTGGTTTGGTTGAAAAAATCATTCCGCGTAATACAACAATTCCGGTAGCACGCGCGCAAGAATTTACGACGTTTAAAGACGGCCAAACAGCTATGTCATTACATGTGCTGCAAGGTGAGCGTGAGCTTGTTGATGATTGTCGATCGCTTGCTAAGTTTAGCTTAAAAGGTATTCCACCAATGGCGGCAGGTGCTGCGCATATTCGTGTAACCTTTAAAGTTGATGCTGATGGCCTATTAAGTGTTTCAGCTATGGAAAAATCAACAGGCGTACAAGCTGAAATTCAAGTTAAGCCTTCGTTTGGTTTATCTGACGACCAAGTAGCTAACATGCTAAAAGAGTCAATGAGCAACGCGAAAGGCGACATGCAAGCACGTATGCTTAAAGAGCAACAAGTAGAAGCGTTACGCGTAATAGAAGCGCTTAATGCATCACTTGCAGCCGATGCTGCATTACTTGACGATATGCAACTTGCTAACTTACGCGCTGAAATTGCAGAACTGGTAAAAGTGCGCGAAAATGCACAAGAGCCTGGCGAAATTAAAGCAGCTATCGAAAAAGTCGATAATGCGAGTAGCGACTTTGCATCGCGTAGAATGGATGCATCAATTAAAAAGGCCCTTACAGGGCAGTCAGTAGACAACATTTAAGAGAGATTAGAATGCCACAAATTGTTTTTCTTCCACATCCTGAATTATGTCCTGACGGCGCTGCAATTGAAGCCCCTGCAGGCCAAACAGTACTCGACGCTGCACTTAAAAATGGCATTAGTATTGCACATGCCTGCGAAAAGTCGTGTGCATGTACTACGTGTCATTTAGTGATTCGTGAAGGATTTGATTCACTACAAGAGAGTGATGAGCTAGAAGATGACATGCTAGATAAAGCATGGGGTTTAGAGCCTGAGTCACGCCTTGGTTGCCAAGCAATTATAAGAGATGAAGACTTAGTGGTTGAAATACCTAAGTACAATCTCAATATCGTTAATGAAGAGCACTAGTTTTTAACGATGTATATATTAAAAGCCGCTGTTTGATACAGCGGCTTTTTTGTTTCA
>NZ_WTKW01000281.1:0-5526 GCF_011378745.1 Pseudoalteromonas sp. Z1A6 | reverse complement strand
CGGCTAAAGCCGCCCTTCTTGTAATTTAGTTAGGAACTAATCCCAGTTTAAAATTACTTTACCTGACTGACCTGAAATCATCATATCAAAGCCAGCTTGGAAGTCATCCACAGAATACTGATGTGTAATAATTGGGTTCAAATCAAGACCAGATTGAATCAAGCTTGCCATTTTGTACCACGTTTCGAACATTTCGCGACCGTAAATACCTTTAATCACTAAACCTTTAAAAATAACTTGGTTCCAATCAACTGCCATATCAGATGGTGGAATACCTAGCATGGCAATTTTACCGCCGTGGTTCATGTTATTAAGCATTGAATTAAAAGCGCTTGGCACACCTGACATTTCAAGACCAATATCAAAGCCCTCTGTCATACCTAAGTCTTTTATTACATCTTCAAGCTTTTCGCTTGCCACGTTTACCGCGCGAGATGCACCCATTTTGCGGGCTAAATCTAGGCGGTATTCATTTACGTCGGTAATAACGACGTGGCGAGCACCAACGTGTTTTGCAACCGCTGCTGCCATAATACCAATTGGGCCTGCACCAGTAATAAGTACATCTTCGCCAACTAAGTCGAACGATAATGCGGTATGAACTGCATTGCCAAACGGGTCAAAAATAGAAGCCAGTTCGTCAGAAATATTATCTGGAATTTTAAATGCATTAAACGCAGGAATAACTAAATACTCTGCAAATGCACCTTCACGATTTACACCTACGCCTGTTGTATTACGGCATAAATGTACACGCCCAGCACGACAATTTCGACAGTGCCCACACGTAATATGACCTTCACCCGATACGCGGTCGCCTACTTTAAAGCCACGAACTTCCTGGCCCATATCAACAACTTCGCCAACATATTCGTGACCAACAACCATTGGAGTAGGAATCGTTTTACTTGCCCATTCATCCCATTTGTAAATATGTACGTCGGTACCACAAATAGCTGTTTTACGAATTTTAATCAGTAAGTCGTTATGACCGACTTCTGGCTTTGGCGCATCTGTCATCCAAATGCCCGGTTCTGCTTTTAATTTAGATAATGCTTTCATAATTCACACTCAACTAAAAAACCGAAGCGAGGCTTCGGTTTAAAATAAAATTAAATAACGCCCATTTCTTTACCAATACGGGTAAATGCATCAATAGCAATATCAAGTTGCTCAATGCTATGCGCCGCTGAAATTTGTGTACGAATGCGGGCTTGCCCTTTTGGTACTACTGGGAATGAAAAACCGGTTACGTAAATACCTTCAACAAGTAACTTATCAGCCATTAACGAGGCTACTTTTGCATCTCCCAGCATTACTGGAATAATTGCATGATCTTTACCTGCACACGTAAAACCAGCAGCTTCCATTTGCTCACGGAAATATTTAGCATTTGACCAAAGTTTAGCGCGAAGCTCACCGCCATTTTCTAGCATTTCAAGTACTTTAATTGATGCAGTAACAATTGAAGGCGCTAATGAGTTTGAGAACAAGTATGGGCGCGAACGTTGGCGTAACCACTCAACAATTTCTTTTTTACCTGAAGTATAACCACCTGAAGCGCCGCCTAGCGCTTTGCCTAATGTGCCGGTAATAATATCTACACGGTCTAATACATTACAGTACTCAGGTGTACCCTTACCGTTTTCGCCAACAAAGCCAACTGCATGAGAGTCATCAACCATTACAAGTGCATCGTATTTATCAGCTAGGTCGCACACAGCTTCTAAATTACAAATAACGCCATCCATAGAAAACACGCCATCGGTAGCAATTAGTTTAGTTTTAGCGCCAGCTTCATCTGCTGCAATAAGTTGCTTCTCAAGATCAGCCATGTCGTTATTTGCATAACGAAAACGCTTAGCTTTACATAAACGTACACCGTCAATAATTGATGCATGATTTAATGAATCAGAAATAATAGCGTCTTCTGCGCCTAAAATAGTTTCAAACAAACCTGTGTTTGCATCAAAACATGAAGAATATAAAATAGTATCCTCTGTTTCTAAAAACGCACTGATTTTTTGCTCTAGTGTTTTATGGATATCTTGAGTGCCACAAATAAAACGTACTGAAGCCACACCAAAACCATGATTATTTAAACCATTCTGCGCCGCTTCAATTAACTCTGGGCTATTAGCTAAACCTAAATAGTTATTAGCACAAAAGTTGATTACTTTACCTGATGCAACTTCGATTTGAGCTTGCTGCTGGGACTTGATAATACGTTCGTTTTTATACAAACCTTCGGTTTTTACGTCTTCAATTTGCTGTTGTAGCTGGCTAAAAAAAGCAGATGCTCTCATCTGTGTTCTCCATTTATTTGAACGGGTAAACGACCACATTTAAGCGACTGTTTATTATGGGGGGTATTGTAAAAGTTTAATGGGGAAAATGCACGGTTTGCAGTTCGTCGCAAACGCCCTAAACTGGAAGGAATTCCTGCCAGTTTACAGGCTAATCTGTTTAGTCTATTTATGTCTTTAAAAGTGCAGGTAAACTGTTTATAGAATCGATAATTAAATCAGCCTCTTGCTTGGCACTTTCATCAAAGCTTTGACCTGAACGCACTAAAACGCGGGTAGTGATCCCTGCTTTTTTCGCAGCCTGCATATCACTGAGTTTATCGCCCACCATTATACTGCAAGCAGGGTCGATGTTATGCTCTTGTATGCCTTGCAATAACATCCCTGGCGCAGGCTTTCTGCAACTGCACTTTTTCAAATATTCAGGGTGCGCTTTTTTAGAGTGATGAGGGCAAAAGTACACATCGGCAACTTCAATACTGTGATCGCTAAATTGGGTTTTCATCCAATCAGTTAGTGCTAAAAAATCAGTTTCGGTGTAATAACCTCGGCCAATTCCAGATTGATTAGTGACGATTATGATTTTATAGCCCGCATCATAAAATGCTTTACAAGTACTAAAAACACCTTCAATAAATTCAAATTTATCGCTTTGATACACATAACCATGGTCAACATTTACTACGCCATCTCGGTCTAAAAAAAGTGCTTTATTTTTTTTTTGTGCATTCATTACAAAGACTCTTTTTGTACAACATGATCAAACATCGCTTTTACGTCATCAACTGTAATTTGGCTCATTAAATCATCGCCTTTTACGCGCGTACCCCACGGCACTTGCTCAGCTGTTTTACCAGTTTGCTTAAGCAAATTTTGATGATAAACCTCTACCACGTAGTCTTGGTATAAGTAAGGACCTGTGCGTGCTGGGTTTGAATGTGCGTATAAACCAATAACCGGCGTACCAACCGTTACCGCCATATGTGCAGGACCCGTATCGGGCGCAAGCACTAAGCTGCCACGCTTTAACACGCACAACAACTCTTTGAGTTTCGTTTTACCCACTAAATTTAAAATAGGTGTTTTACTATACTCAACAATACTATTTGCTAGGTTAATTTCAAGTTCTGTTGGCCCCCCCGTCAATACCACCTTAAAGCCTTGCTCATTTGCATAATCAGCCAATGCTGCATAACGATCAGCGAGCCAATTGCGCTGTGCTTTACTTGCTGCTGGCGATATTACTAACAGTTTATTAGTTAGGTACTTTGGTGTTAGTAACTCATCAGCAACCGCTTGGTCTTGCTCTGTATATGGCATGTCCCAACTCGGTTTATAATCAGCTACACCAATGGCTTTTGCAAAACCTTTAAAGCCTTCAAGCACATGCGCCTGAGCTTCTGGGGCTATTCGTTTATTAATAAACAAGCTGTGCAATTCTTTTGAACGCGCCCAATCAAACCCTATTTTTACTTTTGCCGGAATACAACGCGCTACAAACCCAGCCCTTAATGCAACTTGCATATTAAGTAGTACATCAAACTGTTGATCTTTAAAGCGTTGCTTTAAGCTTTTAAGTGCGGCTTTTCCTTGTTTTTTATCAAATACCACCAGCTCAACACCCGGTAAGTCGGCAAGTAACATCGCTTCTATTTTACCAATAACCCACGTGATTTTTGCATTTGGGTGTGCTTTTTGAATGGCTTGTACAGCACTCACACCATGACATACGTCACCAATGGCTGAGAGTCTTAATATACAAATAGATGAATAATTAGGAGCTTGAGTCACACATTCCCTTAGGTATTAAATACAAAAGCCGATCTTAAATTATAATCACGCTATTGCAAGCACTTATCCTGAGCTTTAAAACGCGCTAATATAGACACATTATTTAGCAATTACACAGAGCTATGTTTAAACAACACGTGCAAGGCAATCACACTGTATTAAGCCACCCCAAATACACAAGCCAAATTACTCTTGATTGGTTTGATGCCAACTTTTGGCAAAAACAAAATAAAATTGTGGGTGCTAAAAAAGGCAGAGCAACAGCGTGGTTTTTTAAACAAGATAATTTAACAGCCGTACTTAGGCATTATTGGCGCGGTGGTTTGGTCGGTAAATTGCTAAGCGATCAATATTTATACCCAGGGCTTGAACAAACCCGTGTTTATAAAGAATTTAGCTTAATGAGTAAACTTATAGAACTTGGTTTAAATGTACCAGCTCCTATAGCAGCTAAAATAACTCGCAGCGGGTTAATTTATCGTGGTGATATTATTACCGAGGCCGTTACAGGCGCTAAAAGTGTACTCGATGTATTAATTGAACGCCCATTGACTCAAGATGAGTTAGAGCGCATTGCTAAAACAATCGCACTATTTCATTCAAAAGGTGTATACCACGCTGATTTAAACATTAATAATATTTTGTTTGATGATACTGGTGATGTGTATATTATCGACTTTGATAGAGGTGAAATAAAAACGCCCAATCCACAATGGCAACAAAGCAATATGGCACGTCTTGAGCGCTCATTTTTAAAAGAACAGGGTAGAAACGAATCATTTAATTGGCAAGTAAGTGACTGGCAGACTCTGCACAGCAACTACCTTAAAGCGCTAGCTAATGTATAGCCAATGCTAAATACTGCAGAGCAACGTGCTCTGCCTGCACTTGTTTTAGAATATCTGCGTTTTCTACATTTGGCTTATCTGCTAGCACCTGCTTAATGGCATTGGCTAATGCCTCACTTTGTCCAACAGGTACTAAATATTTACTTAGCTCGCCTGTTAATATCTCGCTTGGTCCAAATGTACAATTAGTGCTAACTACGGGGGTGCCCACAGCCAAAGCTTCAACAATTACATTCCCAAACCCTTCAAAATCAGAACTAAGCAATAATGCTTCAGCCTGCTTAATCCAGTTGTACGGGTTTTGTTGAAATCCTGGCACTACTAACTGTTTTTCTATGCCGTATTCCTGTGCAAGCTTTAGCGCTTTAGCCGGTTTATTACATAAAAGTACTAACTTGTATTTTTTATCAAGCTTTGCAAATGCTGCAAATAATATATCGTGGCGTTTTTGTTTGGCGAGTCTTCCTACATGAATTAAGTAGGGCTCATTTGGGATATTGTTATTTTGCTCATTTGCTTGCTGTCTTATTTTTTCAAAATCGAACGGGTTGTAAATAGTCGCAATTGCACTTGGGTTAATT
>NZ_WTKW01000280.1:0-5585 GCF_011378745.1 Pseudoalteromonas sp. Z1A6 | reverse complement strand
AATTTTTTAACTACTACAAAATTAGTTGTTTTGATTTAATCGCATTTATACTTTTACGCTGTTAATGTATGTTAATATTGTGTGATATCACATGTATTACAAAAACAGTCATTGTTTTTGATTTTTTGATTGCGCAGGAGACTTTTGGGTGAAAATATCACAACGTTTATTTTGGCCATTACTTTTTGTGTGCCCTCTTATAACGGCTGAGCCGTTTGAAGATGAAGATCTCGATCTTGATGCTTTAATGGGTATGGATGTGCAAGCGACTTCTGCGATGAAAAGAGCACAATCAGCATTTGATACCGCCTCATCTATTTATGTATTAAGTAAAGAACAAATTACTAAATCTGGTGCTACATCAGTACCTGAAGCACTAAAAATGGTGCCGGGTTTAATTGTCCGTCAGCTCGATAACAATCAATGGGCTATTTCCTCAAGAGGCATTGCCTCTCGCTTTTCAAGCAAATTATTGGTTATGATTGACGGACAAAGCTTATATACCCCAAAGTTTGCCGCTGTTTATTGGGAAACACTCAACGTTCCTTTGTACGATATTGAACGTATTGAAGTTATACGCGGACAAGGCGGATTACTTTGGGGAAGTAACGCAAATAATGGCGTTATTAATATCATTACTAAAAATAGTATTGATACTCGCGGTGGACACGCAAGTGTAACAACTGGTAATCAAATAAATGTTGATGCTAATCTTCGCTACGGTGGTGATATAAGTAACATAGGCAGCTACCGAGTGTATGGGCACTTAAAAGATGCGAATGAATCCCAAAAAGGCATCTCACTTCCCCCTAATGACACAACCAAACAAAACTCTTTAGGTTTTAGAGCTGACTTTACCCCTAATGATGAGTGGTCAGCACTACTCCAGGGTGATGTAACTCATTCCACACTTGGCCAAAACTACCGAGGTGTTGTCGATGAAACCAACGAAAACATTTCATTTTCAGATGATTTAAAGCGAACAGACTCGCGCATAATGGCGCGCCTTGAAAACAGAATGTCGCCAGATGCCAATCAAATGCTACAAATTTCTTGGCTTAAACAAAATGGCTCTCAAAATTATATTAAAGAAGACTTTGAATCTATAGATATTGATTATCAAATGAACTTTATATATCAATCTCTACAGTTAGATTGGGGGTTGAACTACCGATACAATTCTATATCTTTCGCAGAAAGCGTATTTTTAGATAGCGATAAAAACTTTGATAGCCTCAAACAATATGGTGCACTTGTTCAAGCTCAATACAATGTGACTCCTGACACTCTCGACTTTATTATTGGTACTAAGCTTGATCATAACGATTTAACTGGCTGGGAAAATCAACCATCAGCAAGACTTATATACAAACCAGTAGATAACCATCTTACTTGGGGCGCAATATCGCGAAGTGTACGTACACCAACATTAATTGAGTTTAACGACAACTTTAAAGTTAATGGTACAGAAATTAAAGATCTTACCGGTTTAAGTTCAGGCTTTGACCAAATAGACGACTACCGAATTGCAACCTACCTAAATGGTAATGACAAAGTTAAATCAGAAAACTATCTATCTTATGAATTAGGCTACCGTTTTACTGCTAACGATTGGTCATTGGATCTTTCTACTTATTATACCGATGCTAAAAACGTAGCGGTTATTGATATGAATACACATGCTGAACAATTCACTCCTATACTTGATTTATTTCTAGCAGGGAGAATTCCAGAAGTATTTCAAGCACTAAGAATGACTCGTATAGATTTAGACTTTGCATCTGTAGCAGACACAACCACTAAAGGGTTCGACTTAGTAGTATCATGGCAACCAATTGATAATCTCAATACTGAGTTTGGTTATAGTTACACCGATTATAACTACGATTTACCTCCTAGAGTAGAGCCCGCTATCGGGTATGACTCTAAAAACAGGCAGTTATTTGCAAAAGCCGATTATTCTTTTTTAACCAACCATAACGTGTTTGCGACATTACGAGCAGTAAACTCAAATGCATATAATACTGATAATTACACAACGTTAGATATTAGTTGGAATTGGCAGGCTACTCCTGTGTGGTCTACTGCAGTTTCGGGTAAAAACCTATTTTCAGGTTCACATATTGAGTACAGTAATACGCGCGAAACCTATACATTACCAAACTATATTGATGAATGTATTACGTTTACAATTTCAGCAAATTTCTAAGCTAATTAGATGATTAAATTAAGAAGTCTAATTCACAGAAGCTTAATAGCCTTGGTACTTTTAAGTACCAGCGTTGACGCTGTTGAAAAAGAATACATGCTAAAAGCAGGCTTCTTGTATAACTTTGCACGTTTTGGACACTGGGATTCTCATTTAGAGCCCCTTGATCAATTTACTATTTGTAGCCCTGATAAATACTTTATTGATGTGGCTAACACCGCTCTAAAAAATCGCACTATAAAAAAATTACCTTTACATAATAAATTAGTCACTATTGATGAAGTCACAACATCTGCGTGTAACATGCTATTTATCACCTCAGATACATTTGCCCAGTGGCAAAACATAACTCCTTTAGATCTAAAAAATATTATGGTCATTGGTGAAACAGACTCATTTATTGAAAATGGCGGCCATATCAGATTCTTTCTTTCCAGTGGTAAAATTCGCTTTGAAATTGCACCACAACAGCTTAAAGATGCAGGCATTACTATGAGTTCAAAAGTACTACGACTTGCACGCGTTGTAGATAGGTAATGCAATGAAAAAACTATTTGCATTAAATACAATGAGCAAAAAATTATTATTCATCTTAATGAGTGTCGCACTTGTATCAACCGCTACAGTAACCATTGTATTTAGTGCTTATGAAATCACCAGCGCTAAAGAAGAACAAATAGAAAGCCTGGGGTCGCTGTCTAAAATGCTTTCACCCAATATAACTGCTGCACTTATGTTTAATGATATAGATGCAGTACAAGAGCTTATAAACCCAATACTTATACGCTCAGATGTTATTAGTATAATGGTAACGAGTATGACTGGTGAACAACTTGTTGTTGCTCAAGCCGAAAATGAAGAAATAGAACAAAGCATTGAGGTTAATACCCCCCTTCAGCTCGATATGCATGATTATGGCGTATTAAAAATACGCGCTAACAACAGTTACATTCAAGACAGAATCACTTTTTACTTTAAATTTATAATGATTTTGATGGTCTTTACCTTTGCTATCAGCCTCATTTTATCCCTTTTGCTAAGGCGCCGCTTTTTAAACCCTATTTTATATTTAGCACAAACAGCAAATAAAATAACAACGTCACATGATTATAGTTTACGCGCTAAACAACTATCACAAGATGAAGTCGGACAGTTAACTTCTTGTTTTAACGATATGCTATACAACATTGAGCAAAGAGAAAGTTCATTAGAAAACCAAGTTAGGCTTCGTACTAATGAACTTGAAAATGCAAATATTCAGTTGCAACAATATGCTTACCAAGACGGGTTAACTGATTTGCCGAACAGACGGTATTTTTACGAAAAACTACAAAGCTTAGTAAGTGTTAAAGGAATGAAATTCGCACTTATATTTATAGATTTAGATGGTTTTAAAGAAGTAAACGACAGCCTTGGACATGACTACGGTGATTTATTATTACACCAGGTAGCAACGAGGCTGCAAAGCTGTATAACAACAAAAGATACAGTAGCACGCTTGGGTGGAGACGAATTTACATTAATTTTAGAGGGTGTAAGTAGCCCTGATGAAGCATCAAAAATTGCCGAAGCTGTAAAAAGTAGTTTAATGCAGAGTATTAAAATAAAAAAAGAAACAGTCTATGTTACCGCAAGCATAGGTTTAACGTTTTTCCCTGTTGATGGTTTAACAGTAGAAGAGCTTGTTAGACGTGCTGATCAAGCGATGTATTTATCTAAAAATAAAGGGCGGAATCGCTATGAGTTTTTCTCCTATGCTATAGAAGAAAAAGCCACAGAAAAGCGTCGCCTGATAGAAGAGATACGCACTGCAATTGTAAAAAACCAATTTGAATTATATTACCAACCTATATTTTCAATTGATGGGAAATCAGTACCAAAAGCTGAAGCCCTTATTCGTTGGAACCACCCTGAACGAGGCCTAATAGGGCCCAATGAATTTATACCTGTTGCTGAAAAAAACGGATTGATAAACGACATAGGCCAATGGGTAAAATCTCAAGCAATTCAAGATACCGTCCTATTCAATGTTTTAAGTGAAAAGACAATTCAAGTCAGTGTAAATACATCACCTCTTGAAATTGACCGCGCTGGTTGCTGGGTGGATGAATGGATTGTTGCAAGTAAAAAGTACCAACTACCCGCCAACACTATTTTAATTGAAGTCACTGAAAATACCTTAATGGATCCAGATTCGTCAATACAGCGACAATTAAAACGCTTAAGCACTATTAATATAGACATAGCGATTGACGACTTTGGTGTTGGTTATTCTTCTTTGGCGTATCTACAGCGCTTAGATATAGATATTTTAAAAATAGATCGTTCATTTATAAGCGATATTGAATCAAACGATAATAGTATCGCTCTCGTGAAGGCTATTATAACTATGGCTCACAACCTAGATGTAATGGTGGTAGCGGAAGGTGTTGAAACACAAAAACAGTATGACCTATTAAAGCTGCTTGCTTGCGATTATATTCAAGGCTACATTTTTTCAAAGGCAATTACTAAACAAGAGTTTATGAAAAAGTATATAATACCAATCCGCAATAATACTTAATCATTTTGCGGGGCTGAATGTGTCGCTACCTGTGTTAAAAAATTCTCATTAAGAACAACTAAATAGAAAATTTTTTGCCTAGCTATCAACACGTTTTTCCATCCTCAAAATAGATCACTTAATTAAGCGAATTGGTATAAAACAAAAAGAAGTGATCTGATTTATGTCCATCTTGCTAAATTTTAGCAAGCCAACACAGAACACGTCTTTACTCTTGCGTTAAAATTTCATGTATTTAAAGCTCAATCCCAAGCTATAACCAGCGAGGGACTAGTTGTTTATACTCTTTATATTGTGTTGAAAAGCGATGAGCTAAATGAGCTTCTTCAACTAACGTCTGTCTATATATAGCTATAAAACCAATAACCAAACAGGTCAAACTAAATATACTAGGTAAGGCTAAAAAGAAACCCACCTGTGCAGCTACAACACCTAAATACATCGGATTCCTAGAGTATTCATATAGTCCTGATGTTTTAAGCTCATGTGGTCCCTTAGGATCAATTCCTGAACGCCAAAGTGCTGCCATATGAAAATGTACAAACATCGTCAAAATAAAACCTGCACTCAATAAAATATCGCCAAATAATACACCTGGCCAGCCATTGAGAATTGGAAATAGCCCAAGGTAGCTATCTAACTCAGGTACAAACACTCTAATTACACATATAAACCAAATAGCAGCCCTGAAAAACTTAAAAACCATATGGTTCCACCAACTAGTACAAAACTTATCTCCGGGATAAATAACGCCTGATGGTGTGTCTCTATTTTTATAAATAATTCTAAATGTATAAAACCCCGCAACAAAAG
>NZ_WTKW01000028.1:0-21226 GCF_011378745.1 Pseudoalteromonas sp. Z1A6 | reverse complement strand
AACGTTCTATAGGAATAATTGTTTGTATCACACTGAAAAAACATAGCTTTTATAATTTTAAATAGATTGCCATCAAATTGGTCATGTTAATTGGTAATTGAGTTGTGGTTATTTGCATAGTTAATTGGTAAGTTTATGTTTTATTAACTTACTATTAACTATAAAACTAACAATGCCTAAATATAATCTTAAACTGCGTAATGTAATTACAACCGCACTTCTATCTTGTTTAGTTGTTGGTTGTGGCAGCTCTGGCTCTGATTCTACGGTGCAAAATAATGAAGCGGTTACTTTACAAACTCCTGCAATAATTGGTGGTAATAGCCGAGGCGAAGTTATTAGTGATAGTAATGATGCAATAACAGGCTCATTAACCATTACTGATCAACAATCCGGTGAGGCTGCTTTTATAGCACAAGAAAATAGCGCTACAAGCTATGGTTTTTTTAGCTTAAATGCTGGTGGAGATTGGTCATACACACTTGATGATTTAAATGCTTCAATAACATCTTTAAGTGAAGATGAAACACTGCAAGACACAATAACTGTAAACTCTTTAGATGATACTAGCGTGCAAGTTGTCATAACAATTGTTGGTGCACCAATAGCTCAAGCTGATGGCTTTGAGAAAATATCACACGTTTTATTGCAATCAGATGGCGTTAATTCGGGGCTTGACGCATACACGCTTATTGAAAATGCCTTCGGCGAAGGGTCAATTGAATCCCCAGATTTATACGCTGGCAATCATGAAAGTGTTGTCCATATTATTGAAGATACCGATACGATAATTGGTAACCATTTTGTCTTTTTAGCTCACCGAGATGATGACCAAGATAAAGACAAAGGCGTAAGTGATAGACAACGTAACGAAATAAAAACCTACGATAAATCACCACAAGAAACACTGGCGTTTGAGGGTGAAACATTTCAATACAGTTGGAAATTTAAAGTAAGCAGCGAGCTTGAGCTTACGAGTAAGTTTAGCCATTTTTTTCAAATGAAAGCCCGAAATGATAGCAACGACAACACCAATGGTAATGACGATCAGCCTATTATCACGCTTTCTGGGGCGCAAAAAAACAGTACAGGTAATCAGCTGCAAGTGCGATATAGTGCAGGCTTTGATGAAAACGGTAACAGCACGGGTCTGGATAGAAACTTAATTGAAACCGACTGGTCAGTTATTACTGATGAATGGGTCGAGGTATTCGTACAAGCTACATTTAGTGAAAGTGGTAAGCTTGATATGACATTAACGCGCTTAAGCGACAACGCAGAGATATTTAATATAAGCGAGCAAAACATAGATATGTGGCGCGGCTTTAATGATGATGATTTTGCTCGTCCTAAGTGGGGAATATACCGCTCAATTGTTGAAACCGACAGCCTTCAAGTTGATGAAGAACGTGTTAGGTTTGCTGATTTTTCTATCACAAGAGGTAAGTTAGCGCAGTAAGCTATTTTATCAATTAGCATGAAAAAGCCGTTAATAATTATGCATTATTAACGGCTTTTTTTATTCTTTGATAAAAGTGGTTATTTTACTTCTTTGCCCGCTGCCTGTTGATCAGCATGGTAGCTTGAGCGTACAAACGGACCTGAAGCCGCGTGAGTAAAGCCAATTTCGTCTGCATACGCTTTTAAGCCGTCAAACTCTACTGGTGGCACGTAGCGTTTAACCGGTAAGTGATGCTTAGATGGTTGTAGATATTGGCCTACAGTTAGCATGTCAACGTTGTGTGCACGTAAATCGCGAAGCACTTCTTCAATTTCGCTAATTTCTTCACCTAAACCTACCATTAAGCCTGATTTAGTTTTAACTTCTGGGTGAGCTTCTTTAAAGCGACGAAGTAATTCTAATGACCATTTGTAGTCAGCACCTGGGCGAGCTAGTTTGTATAAACGTGGCGCAGTTTCAAGATTGTGGTTAAACACATCTGGTGGCGTCTCGATTAATATCTCTAGTGCGCGGTCCATACGACCACGAAAATCAGGTACTAAAATTTCGATAGTGATAGTTGGATTATGTTTACGAATCTCGCGAATACAATCGGCAAAATGCTGTGCACCACCATCACGTAAATCATCACGGTCAACTGAAGTGATTACAACGTAGCTTAGCTTCATATCTTTAATAGTAAGTGCTAGCTTTTCAGGTTCAGTGGCATCAGGTTTTAATGGGCGACCATGGGCAACATCACAAAATGGGCAACGACGAGTACAAATAGCACCTAAAATCATAAAGGTAGCTGTACCGTGGTTAAAACATTCAGATAGGTTAGGGCACGAAGCCTCTTCACATACCGAGTGTAAGCCATGCTTACGTAGCGCTTTTTTAATGCCGTCAATGCGATCGGTTGATTTAGGTAAGCGAATTTTTAACCATTCTGGCTTACGCAACATTTCAGTTTTTTCTGTAGGTAAAACTTTTACTGGGATCAACGCCATTTTTTCTGCGTCGCGTAGTTTTACACCTGGTTCCATTTTGACTGGTTTATTCATTCGTTTTCAAACCCTTCAGTATGCTTAACCTGTGTTGCATTAAGCTTATTGATCATGTGTTTTACCAATCCTTCACCCGCACTTTCTAGGTTTTGAGGACCATCTAATTCTTTAGTTTGCACCATATTCATGCCCGCATAACCACATGGGTTAATGCGTAAAAATGGACTTAGATCCATATTAACATTTAATGCCAAGCCATGAAACGAGCAACCACGACGAACTCTTAACCCAAGAGATGCAATTTTGCTGTCGTTAACGTAAACACCTGGTGCATCAGCTTTAGCATAAGCTTGAATACCGTACTCGGCGAGTGATTCAATAATGCACTCTTCAAGCCACGTAACTAGTTCACGTACACCAATTTTTAAACGACGTAGATTAAATAATACATACATCATTTGTTGGCCTGGTCCGTGATAAGTTACTTGCCCGCCACGGTCAACTTTAATCACCTCAATATCGCCAGGAGCAAGTAAGTGTTCGTCCTTACCAGCCTGACCTTGGGTGAATACACTCTCGTGCTCTACAAGCCAAATTTCATCTGGCGTATTTTCATCACGGGTGTCGGTAAAGTCCTGCATTTTTTGCCAAATTGGCATATAACGCTGGCGACCCAGTTGGCGTACGATCAAAGTATTTTCGTTCACAACAAATCTCAACTATGGATTAAAGCATGTGGCGTACGTCATCAATATTGCTGATCACGTTGTAAATTTCTTCAATGTGTTTGCCACTAGTAACTGTTGCTACAAGGCTTACTGACTCGTAATTACCTTTGCTGCTTGGTTTTACTTTAGGGGCGTAATCGCCAGGTGCTATTGGTTGTAACTTAGCTAAAATTTGATCAGTTAAGTTTACATTAGCTAAACCCATTATTCTGAATGTAAATGGGCAAGGGTACTCTAGGTACTCATCAAATTTAGTATCTTTAACAGGTTGAACCACGACGGTGACTCCTCATACAAAAGTGTGGACTCTATGCAAGCTTGAAGCTTAATACAGATAGGCAATTAGCAGTCTTGCTTATATGGGGCGCATTCTAACATTTTTCAAGCAAAAAAAAACGCCTCACAGTGGAGACGTTTAAATTAGTTACCCACGTTAGTAGGGCAACTGTAAATTACTGCATTATCTGTAAACGTAAGTAATCATAAATTTTGCTAAAGAAGCTGCCTTCTTCCACTTCTTCAAGTGTTACTAGCGGGTATTGAGCAATATCTTCGCCCTCTAGTTGTAAGAATAACGTACCTACTTTAGTACCTTTAGCAAGTGGTGCTTCAAGCGTGTTATCTAGCTCAAAGTTAGCTTTAAGGTTTTTATGCTGACCACGTGGAATAGTAATTGGTGTATCTTCTAAAATACCTAAAGATACATTTTCTTTGTTACCCATCCAAATACGTTGTTCTGCAAAGCTGTCGCCTGCTTTGTACGGAGTAATTGTTTCATAAAAACGAAAACCATAGTTAAGTAGCTTTTTACTTTCTACTTTACGAGCACGTTCGCTGGTAGTACCCATAACAACAGCAATTAAACGCATATCGTTTTTAGTTGCTGAGGTAACTAGGCTGTAGCCTGCTTCTGATGTATGGCCAGTTTTAATACCGTCAACATCTAAGCTTTCGTCCCACAATAATGAGTTACGGTTATATTGCTTAATGCCGTTATAAGTAAATGACTTTTGCTTATAAAGTGCGTATTCGTCTGGCACATCACGAATAAGTGCAGCACCAAGTGTCGCCATATCGCGCGGAGTTGTGAAGTGCTCGTCAGTATCAAGGCCGTGGCTGTTGATAAAGTGGCTGTTGCTCATACCTAATTTAGCAGCATGTGCATTCATTAAATCAGCAAATGCGCTTTCGCTTCCAGCAATATGCTCAGCCATTGCAACACATGCATCATTACCTGATTGAATAATAATACCGTGGTTAAGCTGATCAACACTAATTTGCTTACCTACTTCAATAAACATTTTAGAAGATTCTGGAAAGTTTTTAGCCCATGCTTTTTCGCTTACCGTTACCATATCGGTATTGGCAATGTTACCGGCTTTAATTTCAGTACCAATTACATAACTGGTCATCATTTTAGTTAAACTTGCTGGTGCTAGCTGTGTGTCAGCTTCACCTTCAGCAATTACTTTACCAGTTGTAAAGTCGACTAAAAAATAACCTTTTGCATTAACTTGAGGTGGTGCCGGAATAATTTGGGCGCTGGCTGAGAATACGGCGGCTGTACAAACGAGGCCGCATACACCTTTGAGGATTTTATGTTTAATAGATTTCATCATACTCATTAATGGTTAAAGTTAAAAATTCGCGTTACGCCATTTTATACCCAAACTACCCCGAGATGCGAGCATCCTGGGGTAGTTTGGGTATTAGTCTTACTGAGTGTATAGCAAGAACGCGTTTTGAAATTGATCTTGTTTTAATTTTTGTAATACTTCTTTTGCATGCTGGGCATCTTTAATAGGGCCGAGGTGCAATCTATAAATAGCGTCCTTTTGAACGATATTTGTTGGTAATTTATACTGACTTCTTAACGTGCTTGCTAGCGCTTCAATGTTTGTTAGTGTACTACCTGCAGCTACTTGAATATAGGTTTGATTTACAGCAGAGCCAGCAAGCGTAACGGCCTCTAGCTTAACCTTTGCTGTACCATGAGTGTAATAGCCAAGCTTATAAGCGGCTGCGTACGAAAGGTCAATCACTCTATCGTCATGAAACGGGCCCCGGTCGTTTACGCGCACTATTACCGATTTACCATTTGCGGTATTGGTTACTTTAACAAAGCTAGGTAATGGCAGTGTTTTATGCGCTGCGGTCATGGCAAACATATCGTAGGTTTCACCATTTGAGGTGTGATAACCATGAAACTTACGGCCATACCACGAGGCAATACCTTCCTCAGAATAACCGGTTTCATCAAGCATCGGGGAATAGCTTTTACCAAGCACTGTGTATGGGCGGCTAGCGCTAGCACTTTTAGTGGTTTCGGTTACTATAGCGTCTTGCATCTCAAGTGTAGTTGGGGCTCTAAGTGGTGCTGCATCATGACGCATACTATAACGGCTACTTGATCCGCTACTACAAGCACTTAAAAGTAAAATTAATAATGTAGTAAATATAAGCTGATTAGTGTGTCGCATTATTTTAAAAGCATCCTTTTATCTGTTGCGATTGACATAATAATGCCAAATCCTGCCATGAGCGTCACCATCGATGTACCACCATAACTAATCAGTGGTAAAGGTACGCCTACAACAGGTAATAAACCCGATACCATGCCTATGTTAACAAATACATATACAAAAAAGGTGAGGGTGAGTGCGCCTGCGAGCAATTTACCAAATGCATCTTGTGCATTAACAGCAATGTATAAACCACGGCCAATAATAAATAAATAGAGACTAAGTAAAATACATACGCCAAATAAACCAAATTCTTCGCTTAAAACCGAAAATATAAAGTCGGTGTGGCGCTCTGGCAAAAATTCTAATTGCGATTGCGTACCAAGCAGCCAGCCTTTACCTTCTATACCGCCTGATCCAATAGCAATTTTAGATTGAATAATATGATAACCCGAACCGAGCGGATCGCTCTCAGGGTCTAAAAAGGTAAGTACACGTTGTTTTTGGTAATCGTGCATACCGTAGTGCCAAAATGGCCATGCGGCAAGTGCTACAATTGAGCTTAAAAAGCCGATTAAACGCCAACTTAAGCCCGACAAAAACAATACAAATATACCTGAACTAGCAATAAGTATGGCGGTACCTAAATCGGGCTGTTCTTTAATTAATAATGTAGGGAGCATAACAATCATAAAACCAATAATTAAGTGCAATGGACGAGGAGGTAGGTGATTACGCCCTATATACCAAGCAACCATCATCGGTACTGCTAATTTCATTAGTTCAGCAGGTTGAAACCGTGTAACGCCTAAATCAAGCCAGCGCTGTGCGCCTTTTGAACTTACACCAAACAAAAGTACACCCACTAGCATTAATAAACCAACGCAATAAAGTGGGATCACTAAACGCTTTAATGTGGCAGGCGAAAATTGGGCCAAAACAACCATAGCAACAACCGCACCGCCCATACGAGTCATGTGCCTAATCATCATTGAAGAGTCTTGGCCGCTTGCGCTGTAAACAACCATTATGCTACCAGCCATCATTATGAGTAATGCAATAAGCAGTGGTAGGTCTAGATGCATACGCATCCAAATAGAGCGTTTATCGTGCAAAGCGGTCATGGTGTATCGTTCCTTGCAAGATTAACTGGATTGGCTGCAAAGTAGTAATCCATAAGTTGGCGAGCAATTTGAATACCACCGTGGTTGTTTTCTAATACAACAGAAACCACAATTTTAGGATCGTTGTAAGGTGCAAACCCTACGTAAATTGTGTTGTCACGCTGGCGCTCTTTAAGCGATTCTGCATCGTAGCGTTCACCTTGGGCAATACTAACTACCTGTGCAGTACCCGTTTTACCAGCCGAGTCGTAGTTAGTGCCTTTAAATGCTTTGTGCGCTGTGCCTGATATTTTTTGAACTGTATTATGCATTGCATCTAACGATACTTGCCAATGGCGTGGATCTTTTAAAATAACAGGGGGTTTTTCTTCGTTGTTAATTTGCGTTATGTCGCTATCTTTTTTTATTACTTGCACCAAATGAGGTGGATGATTAATACCACGATTAACTAATATGTTAGTCGCATTTGCAATTTGAATTGGTGTAGCAGTCCAGTAACCTTGACCAATACCTACCGAAATAGTATCACCACGCCACCAAGACTCTTTAAAGCGTCCTTCTTTCCATTCTTTTGAAGGTAGAATAGCAGTAGTTTCTTCATGAATATCAATACCTGACAAATCGCCGTAGCCAAAACGGGCCATAAAATCACTGATTTTAGTGATGCCTAATCGATAAGCCGCATCGTAAAAATAGGTATCGCACGACTCTTCAATCGCCTTGTATACATCCACATGACCATGGCCCCAACGTTTCCAATCTCGCCATTTGTGTTCAACATTTGGAATTTGAAAAAAACCAGGATCCCACATTGATGTTGATTCATTTACTATATTTTCTTCAAGCGCTAATACAGCCATTAAGGGCTTTACCGTAGAGGCAGGCGCATAACGACCTTGCGTAGTACGGTTTATTAACGGACGGTCTTGGTTAAGTAACGCTTTATAATTTTTGCTGCTAATGCCGTGTACAAATAAATTTGGGTCGTAACTTGGGTTTGAATAAAGTGCCAGCACGCCACCATCTTTTGCATCCATAACTACAACAGCGCCACGCATATCTTTAAGCCCATGCTGTGCAATTTGTTGCAAGCCAATGTCTAAGGTAAGTACTAAATCGCTACCAGGTTGTGGCTGGGTCATGCTTAGAGTGCGAATTACACGGCCACGGTTATTAACTTCTACCCGTTGTGAGCCCACTTTACCGTGCAATGTCTCTTCATAGTATTTTTCTAATCCGAGCTTGCCAATATCATATGTAGCACGGTAATTGGTTGCACGATCTTCTTGTTCTAATTGGTTTAGCTCTTTTCTATTAAGCTTGGCAACATATCCAAGCGCATGCGTTAGCGTGTCGCCAAATGGGTAGTAGCGAGCCAGACGTGCCTCAATACTAAAACCAGGAAATTTATGCTGATTAACCGAAAATTTCGCCACTTCTGTTTCGTCTAAGCGGGCTTTTAATACTTGTGATTTAAAACGACGGGTGTGTTTTATATCTTTTAAAAAGTCTTGTTTATCTTGCTCTGTAATCGCAATTATTTTACTTATTTGATCAAGCGATTCGTCAAGGTCATCTACCTCTTCGGGGATGACTTCAAGGTTGTAAACAGGTTTGTTTTCAGCAAGTAGTACACCGTTACGGTCGTAAATTAAACCACGATTGGGTGCAATAGGAATAACTTTAATGCGGTTGTCGTTAGAGCGGGTTTGGTAGTCTTGGTGATCTTCTACCTGAATAGTGTAAAGATTAGAAAGCAATACAGCGACTAATCCCAATACAAAAACAAAACCCACGAATGCTCGCCTAGCAAATAAGTTTGCCTCTGCGGAGTGGTCACGAATAGTGGGTCTATGTTTTAGCATGGCAAGGCGTTACTCGCGATGATAAGGATGATTGTTATTTAAGCTCCAGCCTCGGTAAAGGCTCTCTGCAACAATAATACGCACCAATGGGTGCGGCAATGTTAAATTAGATAACGACCATTTTTGCTCAGACGCTGCAATGCACTCTGGAGCAAGTCCTTCAGGTCCGCCAATAAGTAAACTTACATCGCGGCCGTCGAGTTGCCATTTTTCCATATTTTTAGCAAGTTGGTGAGTATCCAGCGCTTTCCCTGTTACCTCTAACGTTACAATACGATTGCCTTTTGGAATAGCCGCTAATGTTTTTTCACCTTCAATGTGTAAAATACGCTTTATATCTGCATTTTTACCACGTTTTCCGGCTTGAATTTCAATTAACTCAAGGGCCATATCTTTAGGGAAACGGCGCTGATATTCTGCAAATCCCGTTTCTACCCATGCTGGCATTTTGGTACCAACAGCAATCATTTGTATTTTCACGTATTACTTCCAAGCATTGTCTAAAATGAGTGAGCGTTTAGCCCCACAGTTTTTCTAGATCGTAATAGATACGTGCTTCGCTTTGCATCACGTGTACAACCACATCACCTAAATCAACCAGTGCCCATTCGCCGTCGCCTTCACCTTCATAACCTAGTGGTTCTGAATCTGCATGACGCGCTTCTTTTGCTAAGTGATCAGCAATTGACTGTACGTGACGTTTAGAAGTACCAGAACAAATTACCATGTAATCTGTGATATCTGATGTCTTAGTTACGTCAATATGAACGATGTCACGCGCTTTCATATCGTCAATTTTATCCATTGCAAAGGCGAGTAGTTGTTTTGAATCCAAGGTTTTGTCTCAATTTAAAAATTTAATGGCGCGCATTTTAACACGCTAGGAGTTTTTAAGCATCAATTTGATAGAGCTGATGCGCTTCTATGTAATGACTCACTGCATCGGGCAATAGTTCATTCTTTTTATTACTTATTTTTAGCTGCTTGCGAATAGTACTTGAGGCCGCATCGAGCATTTCGCCCGGTAAAAAATAAAGTTTACCTGCAAGTGAGTGTTTAAGTGCCGCTACTTCGCCGGCATTTGCGCGTTGCATATAGCTTTTGAGCTCACCTGTTACAGTGCAATGTTGAGCAGGGCGCTGGTACACCACAATATGGCAAAGCTGCGTTATTGCCTTCCACTCAAACCACTTATCTAGGTTGTTAAATGAGTCCATACCAATTAAAAATAAAATAGGTGTAGTGGGGTGCTCTTTACGAAGTTCTTGCAAACTAAGTAACGAGTACGATGGACCCGTTCGGTTAAGTTCTCTTAAATCGAGTTCAAAATGAGGATAAGGTGCAATAGCTGCGTTGAGCATATTAACTCGATGCTGCGTACTAATACCCGGCGCAGCTTTATGTGCAGGGAGTGCACACGGCATAAAATAAAGCGTATCTAAATTAAACGCATTAACGCATTGCTGCGCCATATTTATATGGCCTAAATGGACTGGGTCAAAGGTACCACCAAAAATTGCGATCATTTAACACCCATTAGCTATTTATTAATTAGCCGTGTGGCACGGCATAGGAATGTTAAGCGGCTGGCAAAATTTAATGCAAATATGTGCAAGCGCTTGGTAAGGTGCTATTAACTTACCTTGCTTATAACTGGCATCAAACAACGCTACATCACTATTTATTTGCTCTAGTGTGTGCATGTTTAACCGGTTAATAGCATTTTGAACTGGGCCTTGTTGGTTTTTCCAAATAGCCTTTTGTTTAAATAAATTAGCGATAGGTTCGCCATTTAGTAAACCAAGTTGCACACTTATTAGTGTATTAAGCTCTTTG
Organism: Pseudoalteromonas sp. Z1A6; assembly: GCF_011378745.1. NCBI lineage: Bacteria > Pseudomonadati > Pseudomonadota > Gammaproteobacteria > Alteromonadales > Pseudoalteromonadaceae > Pseudoalteromonas > Pseudoalteromonas sp. Z1A6. The sequence continues at coordinate 10,763 of NZ_WTKW01000028.1, read as the reverse complement.
GTAATTGCCCACAAAATGCTCACCACTTCGGTGTTATCGCTCGCAAGTTTGTTTAATACTTTTATAGCTTGTTTAGCGTGACCATTTAATAGTGCATCACTTAAATCAAAAATATCAAACTTGGCTTGATTTAAAAGCCCTTGCATTACTAATTGCTGAGTAATTAAAGTATTGCCGTGCAGTAGTGAGAGTTTTTCAAGCTCCTGAAAACACGCTAATAAGTTACCTTCAGTGGCATTAATTAAGCTTACTTTGGCGTCGTTTTGTACATTGAGCGATAAACGTTGGCATTGATCGTCAAGCCATCGTTTTACATGCGTGCCTGTAAGCGGGTAACAAGGAACAAATACGCCTAGTTTATCAAGGGCTTTAAACCATGCACCACGTTGTACTTCTTGGCTGGCTTTAGCGCCTTTAACAATTAAAATAGTATCGGGATTAACCAGTTCAACCACTTTTTTAAAGGTGTTGCTGCCAATAACGCCTGGTTTTTGTTGGTTTAAATCAAGCTCAATAATAGTGCGCGCACTAAACAGCGACATGCTTTGGTACTGAGCTATAATTTCTTGCCAATCGAACCCTTGCATTAAAGTAAACTTAATTACCTCATCAAACCCTTGCTGCTTAGCAACGTCACGAATTTGCTGTACGCATTGCGCTTCTTGAAAAGGCTCTTCCCCAAACACTAAATAAAAGGGCTTTAGCCCTTTATTTAGTTCACTCGGTAGTTGATTAGCGTAGCAGCGCATTATAGTTGCGACAGCTCTCTAACAATACGACGACCAGCTTGCTCACGAATCTCGCTAATGAGTAGCTCAAGCTCTTTTGCTTTTGCTAATGCATGATCCGGATCGTCTTGGTAATTACGGTAAAGCTCAAAACGTTTTTCTATCGCTTTTTCACCTGGTCGTTTAACTACATACGATACGCCATAAGCGAGCTCGTATTCAGCAACCTGACCATTTTGAAACAACGAAAGTGTTTGGCGTTCGATAGTTTCTTTACGTAAATACAATTGAGCTTTATCTTTAGCTGACGATACTAGCTTTACGTTACTCGCTTTAAGCTCTTTTTTAAGCTCAGTGAATAAAGTCGATTTTTCGTCATCGCCTACAAGTGTTAGCTGTTTTAAGTTATCAGGCAGGCTAGAGGCTTTTTTTAAATGAAAGCCACAGCTTGATAACAAAAAACAGACTAGCACTAAGGCTAGTCCATTTTTAATGGCGTTAAATGCAGCCATATTAGTTAGCTACCACGTTAAGTAGCTTGCCTGGTACGTAAATGATTTTACGAATGGTTGAGCCATCAGTAAATTTAGTTACGTTAGATTCTGCAAACGCAAGGGCTTCTACTTGCTCTTGAGTTGCACCAGCTGCCACTGTTAACTTAGCGCGAAGCTTGCCGTTTACTTGTACGATGATTAGTTTTTCATCTTCAACAAGTGCAGACTCGTCAACTTTTGGCCATGCAGCATCTAAAATCTCGCCTTTTTTACCAAGCTCTTTCCAAAGCTCATGCGATAAATGCGGAGTAATAGGTGCAAGCATAATAACTAATGCTTCAAGTGCTTCGTTAGCAATCGCTACATCTTGTTTGTCGCTCAGTGGGGCTTTTAATAACTTATTAGAAAGCTCCATAATGGCTGCAATAGCGGTGTTAAAGGTTTGACGACGTTCAACATCATCAGTCACTTTAGCAATTGCTTTGTGTAAGTCGCGACGTAGTACTTTTTGCGGGTTAGTTAGCGCTGATTTATCAAGTGCTTGGTAACCTACTGTTTTAACGTCTACCGCGTATTTCCATACACGTTTTAAGAAACGATGTGCGCCTTCAACGCCTGAGTCTGACCATTCAAGCGTTTGCTCTGGTGGTGCTGTAAACATCATGAATAAACGCACTGTATCTGCACCATACTGGGCAATTACATGTTGTGGGTCTATACCATTGTTTTTAGACTTAGACATTTTGCTCATGCCTGATGAGAATACCGGCTCACCGTCGTCCTTGTGCCATGCTTTAGTAACGCGGCCTTTTTCGTCGGTTTCGGTGTTTACATCAGTTGGCGAAATCCAAATATCGCCGCCTTTTTCATCTTTACGATAAAATGTTTCAGCAAGTACCATACCTTGACAAAGTAAGCGGTCAAACGGCTCGTCTGAGTTTACTAAACCAAAGTCACGTAATAATTTATGGAAAAAGCGCGAGTACAATAAATGTAAAATTGCATGCTCAATACCACCAATGTATTGGTTTACTGGTAACCAGTAGTTAGCAGCCGCTGGATCTAGCATGCCTTCGTCGTAGCGTGGGCTACAGTAGCGTGCGTAGTACCAAGACGATTCCATAAAGGTGTCAAACGTATCAGTTTCGTGAAACGCAGGTGCGCCATTTACTGTTGTTTTAGCCCACTCTGGGTCTGCTTTAAGTGGCGACGTTACACCGTTCATTACCACATCTTCTGGTAAGCGAACTGGTAGCATATCTTCTGTTGCAGCAAGTTCTTTACCATCTTCATCGCTAAGCATTGGAATTGGAGAACCCCAATAGCGCTGACGGCTAACACCCCAGTCACGCAGGCGGAAGTTTACTTTACGCTCACCCACACCGAGTGCTTCTAATTTATCGGCAATCGCTTTAAAACCAGCTTCAAAATCAAGGCCGTTAAATTCACCCGAATTTACAAGTACGCCTTTATCGGTAAATGCTGATTCTTTTAGGTTTACTTCAAGATCTGAACCTTCAGCAGGCGCAATGACTTGTTTTATATCTAGGCCGTACGCTGTTGCAAACTCAAAGTCGCGTTGATCGTGTGCAGGTACTGCCATTACAGCGCCTGAGCCATAATGCATTAATACAAAGTTAGCAACCCAAATTGGTACTTGCTCGCCCGTTAATGGGTGAGTGGCGTAAAAGCCTGTTGCTATGCCTTTTTTCTCCATTGTTGCCATGTCTGCTTCGGCAACTTTGGTGTTTTTGCATTCTTCAACAAACATTGCAATAGCGTCGCTATTTTTAGCGGCTTCTTGTGCAATAGGGTGACCACCAGCAACAGCAACATACGTAACACCCATAAAGGTATCAGGACGTGTTGTGTATACGCTAAAAGTTTCGTCGTTATCGGTGCGTTTAAATTCAATATCACACCCTTCAGAGCGGCCAATCCAGTTGCGCTGCATTGTTTTAACTTGCTCTGGCCAATCTTCTAACTTGTCTAAATCGTCAAGTAGCTCTTGTGCGTAGTCGGTAATTTTAATAAACCACTGTGGAATTTCTTTTTGCTCAACCACAGCGCCTGAACGCCAACCGCGACCGTCAATAACTTGCTCGTTAGCGAGTACAGTTTGATCCACTGGATCCCAGTTAACTGTCGACATTTTTTTATACACTAGGCCTTTTTCGTAAAGCTTAGTGAAAAACCACTGCTCCCACTTGTAGTATTCTGGATGACATGTCGCAATTTCGCGATCCCAGTCATAACCAAAACCTAATTGCTTAAGTTGAGTACGCATGTAATCAATATTTTCGTATGTCCACTTAGCTGGTGCTGTTTTGTTTTTAATAGCAGCGTTTTCTGCAGGTAAACCAAACGCATCCCAACCCATAGGTTGCATTACGTTTTTGCCTTGCAGGCGCTGGAAACGAGAAACAACATCACCAATGGTGTAGTTACGCACATGACCCATATGCAGTCGACCACTCGGATAAGGGAACATAGAAAGGCAGTAATACTTTTCTTTGCTCTCATCTTCAGTGACTTTAAATACCTGGTTTTCTTCCCAGTAGCTTTGTACTTTTGACTCTATATCTTGCGGGTTATATTGCTCTTGCATCTATGGTTCCAGACTTCTTGCAAACTAATAAAAAATTGCCGTTAGGATACCCCAAATAAAACACTATTCACAGCGTCAAAAACATGCTTTTATTAAATTGTAACTTTCAGTGCAGGTTAACCTGCCTTTTTATAGTGTGGTTAGCTAAAGGCATAAGTTACAGACTGATTTAACAGCAATTTTGAAGGAGTAAAAAATGACTGATTACAAAACATGGCTTAGCAATTTTACCCATTGGATAAAAGATGTGAAAGAGCATGGTTTAAAAGATGTGGTTTCTGGGTTTGTTGAATCTGAGCAGGCGCTTAAAGATTTAAGTCAAGAAAGATATGAGCTCTACAAAAGTTATTTAAAGAATGATATTGAACATATAGTAGAGAACGAATCACACTATAATTCGCTTGCATGGCAAGAGCTTAAAGAGTCTCTTTGGTTTGAACTTTCGCACATAGAAGATAAAACTCAACTTGAGTGGCAATCTCTTAGCCAAGATTTTAAGCACAATGGTGTGTATCACGCAGGCGAATGGATAGCCATGGGCACATTAGTATGTAAGAATTGCACCCATAGTTACGATGTTTATCACGCTACACAAATTACACCGTGTATTGAATGTGATGGAATCTATTTTAGTCGTAAGGCACTGCACCCTTAAATATAAGTATTAAGTGGCTGCGGGCCACTTAATACGCCCAAAGGCCAGCGAATATGCTGGTAAAAAAAGAAGTTAGAATGACGAAAAAATTGCTGCCACTATCTGTTTCAAAGCTCGCACCGAGTATTTCTACTAATCACGTAAACACGTGTATGAACAATCCATACCCAGAGCAACTTACGTTTATAGGCCAACAACGCGCCCAAAGTGCTTTAGATTTTTCATTAGGGATGGAACTGCCGGGTTACAACGTTTATGTAATGGGCGAGGCCGCTCACGGGCGCTTTACGCTTGTTAAAGATAAACTTAAACAACACGCAAAAGACCGCTCAACGCCAAACGAATGGTTATACGTAAACAATTACGATGACCACAGAGAACCTATTGCGCTGTTTATGCAACCAGGTCAAAGCAAGCAACTTAGTGACGATATAGATTCATTTTTAGATGAAGTACTGGACACCTTTCCTGCGGCATTTGATAACCCAGCGTATCAGCGTAAGAAAAAATCAATCGATCGTGAATTTAACGATGCCTACGACAGTGCTATTACCGCAGTAGAAATTGCGGCGTTTGAGCAAAGCGTTGCATTAGTAGAAGAAAAAAATTCAGTAGGGTTTGCACCACTTGTAGATGGTAAACAATTGAGCGACAGCGAATTTGGCGAACTTGAAGAAACGTTACGTGAAGAGTTTTTTGAAAAAATTGAAAAGCTAGAAGATGCATTAATAGAAGCGTTAATAGAGCTGCCACGTTGGAAACGCGAATCAAAAGAAAAACAACGCAACCTTAAAAAATCGACTGCAGAGCAAGCCACTAAACCACTTTTAAAAGACTTAGAACATAAATATGCCACGCATATTGGTGTACTGCGCTATTTAAAAGATATTCGTGTTGAAATTATAGACGCGGTACTTGAATGGCTAGATGACGAAGATGAAAGTGAAGAAAGCAAAGAAGACTTTGATCGCAAAGGCATGCTTACCGACTTTTTTGCACCTAACATTTTAGTTGAGTTTAAAGAGGACGACGCAGCACCGGTTGTGTACGAGCCTAATCCAACGTTTGGCAATATATTTGGCAAAATTGAGTACTCAACATCGCAAGGCTCTTTAATTACCTGTTATCGCTCAATTCAGGCTGGTGCATTGCATCGTGCTAATGGCGGTTATTTAATTATGGACGCTGAAAAAATCATGGCAAACCCACAGGTGTGGGATGGTTTAAAACTCGCGTTAAAAACACATCAAATTAAAAACGACTTACCGTATCAAGACAGCACAGTAGGGACTAGCTTTACACTTCGCCCGCAGCTTATACCGCTTGATGTTAAAATTATTTTATTAGGTTCGCGCGAGTTGTACTACACCATAGGTGAATACGATGAAGAATTTGCAGAGCTATTTAGAGTATTAGCCGACTTTGATTACTACTTGCCAAGTAGCGATAAATTGCAATACCAGTTTATTACTAAAGTAACCGAGTATTGCGAGCAAACATTAAAATGCACTGCAACGCAGGCTGCTATGGTGCGTTTACTTAAATTTAGTTACCGCCAAGCTGAGCATCAAAATAAATTATCTGCGCGTTTTGCTGATGTACTTGAACTTATTGCAGAAGCCAGTTACTACACAAAACAAGACAAATTAGCCGTTATTGACGCGCACCATATTGACGAAGCCATTGAAGGCAAGCAATACCGTACCGGCCAAATTAGCGAAAATATGCTCAGTGATATAAAAGAAGGTCACACACTTATTGCAACCGACGGCCAAGCCATTGGTAAAGTAAATGGCTTAACCGTATTACACATTGGCGATACCTCATTTGGTACCCCTGCGCGTATTACGGCAACGGTTTATGCTGGCGCTGATGGCGTAATAGATGTTGAACGCGAAGCTGAGCTTGGTAAAGCAATTCACTCAAAAGGCGTTATGTTGCTTACCGGTTATTTAGGTAATAAATATGCGCAGCACTTTAGCTTAACGCTTAGCGCTAATATTGCTATTGAGCAAAGCTATGGCTACATAGATGGCGATAGCGCATCTTTAGCAGAGTTGTGTGCGCTTATTTCGTCTATTACAAGCCTACCTATTAGCCAATCAATTGCGCTTACAGGCTCTATTAACCAACACGGCGATGTACAAGCCATTGGTGGCGTAAACGAAAAAATAGAAGGCTTTTTTAAACTGTGTAAAATGCGTGGTTTAACAGGTTCGCAAGGCGTTATCATTCCTAAATCAAACCAAGTTAACTTAGTGCTTGATGACGAAATACTTAATGCGGTTGAAGCGGGTAAATTTAATATTTACGCAGTCGAAACCGTAGACCAAGCGCTTAACTTGTTAATGGATATAGAAGCTGGCGATATTATTGATGAGCAGTATCCAGAAAACTCAGTAAACGGTATTGCACTTGCTCGCCTCAAAGAGATTGCCGACATAGTAAACGGCGATGATGACGAAAAAGACGAAGAGCTAGATAACGAAAAAGGTTAATGATGATTAATATAATTTTGGCGGTAGTTATCGCCATTTTTTGTTTTTTAATATTTCAAAATAGTAAAAAAGCAAAACAACAAGCAGGCATAAATGCACAAATAGGTGCAGACTATTTAGCCGCTAACGCAAAGGTAGAAGGCGTAGTAGAAACGACTTCTGGCTTGCAGTATAAAGTAATCCATAAAAGCGAAAACGAAAACACACCAACCCCAAAAAGTATGGTTAACGTGCATTACCACGGCACACTAATCGACGACACTGTGTTTGACAGTTCAGTAGAGCGTAAAACACCGATTAGCTTTGGTTTACACCAAGTTATTAAAGGTTGGACTGAGGGCTTACAACTGATGAGCCCAGGCGATAAATACACCTTTTATGTACCGCACCAATTAGCGTACGGCGAAAAACGGGTAGGGAGTATTCCTCCTGCCTCAGTACTTATTTTTGAAGTAGAGTTACTGGCAATTGAGTCGTAATTTAATTCAAAGTAATTAATTACTAAAGCCCTACTTTAATAAAGTGGGGCTTTTTGCTTTTAGCTAACATTAAAATTTACTCAAGGATTTTAATACGAGGTCGATACCCATAATAGTTACAAAGCTATTTTAGGGATAAAATAATGAAGATTTTAGCGGCTCCCATTGCATACCAAGTACACAGCTCAAATACTCAACCTTTAGCGCAATCAGATAAACTACCTGTTGAAAGAGCGAGTGAAGAAAAGAGCGAGGAAGAAAATGAGGAAGAGCCAAAATATGTGTTATCAAAGTTTCTAGATACCAAAGCGCAAGAATATAGTGAAGATAACGCAACGTTTGGCAATCAATATAAAAACCTAGAAAAAGTATACAAGCACTTCACTGGGCGAGTTATTGCGCTGCAAGAGCAAATTAATAAACTTAAACAAAGCCCCGTACAACGTAGTTTAACTATAAACACTTCTGCAAGTGAGCTAAATAAAAGTGATGCGAGTTTAACTTTAGATGCTGACCACCTAGGTGCAAAAAAATACAAAAACACGCAACAGCAAGAGCAAATAGATATGTTAGAGCTGCAATTAGGGGAGTTAAAGTCAGAGCAAGCAGCAATAAAACAACAAATGGTTGAGCTGGTTATTAGTGAAATGAAGAGGCGGGGCGACGACTATACTATTTAGCGCCACCAACATGCTGGTGGGTTAGCTTTTAAACTCAATTTTACCCACTTCAAGTTTAAACCTACCTTCTTGCTTACCTGCAATCATAAAGCCTAGCTGTTTAATATCATCAAAATCAATAATCGGTTGTTGCTCAAGCACGCGGCCGCGATACGTTAAAGTAAAATCACTCGGAGCAAAGTTTATATCTACCCATTCATTTTTTACTGTTTTAAATGAGTGGGTGTACGCTGCGCCATCAAGGTAATTGGTAGTTCTGAGCCTAAGCTGATAGGTTTGTCCATCGCCTTTAACGCGCAGTGCTATAGCTTTAGTATTTTGGCTTTGTGTATTTAGCTCTGTACGTATTGATGCAAAACCGCCGTTATTATCAAGCGAAACATTGCCTGTAAAAAGCAAACTTTTTTGAGTTTGAGTGAATTGGCTATTAGATACACCGCCCATTACTGAGTCGTTAACAACGTACCAGCGCTGATTTGCATTCGCTTGTGCACTTACAACTAATAAATTAAATACAAAAAGTGATGATAGTTGCTTTGTTGTCATACGTGTTTCCTAATTGGCATTAAGTAAGTGGAGTACTTATAACCAATACGCTTTAATAACGTATTTGTTCACTAATTTAAAACTAATTATTTTTACGAGCCCACTTATCCATAATTTTATTAAATAATATTTCATCATCAGTTTGCTCACCAGGGCAGGTCTGCGCGCTACCTTGAGGCATGCCATTACTACCAAATACGGTTGAAGTATCAATTAAATAGCATTTACCGTTAAATTTTTCTAATCGTCGTGTGCCTATTTTATTTTGGCTAATAACTTCTGATTTTTGTGATTTAACCGGTGATTTAATTGTGGGGGTGGCAGCTATTGCATCATCAGTACTATCTGAATTATCTGCTTCGCCAAACGTGACCATTTTTTTATGCGTTAAGTTATTTATAGGTGCGCCATAAATAGGCGCATACGGGTTAAGTTTTTTAAACGTTTGCGTGTTGGTATTAATGGTGTGGGCAGGGGGTTGAGGTTTATTTGTAATAGTGGACTTTGTTACTGTTGTTGTTTTTGGTTTTTCGTCACGTTGTTTGGGTGCTTTAGGAACTTGTGTTTGAGTTGTAGGTGTTTTATTAGTGCTTACAGGTTCTGAAGCTAGTTCAGGTGCTTTTTTTACCTCTAACTTTGTAGGCTCAACGATCGGTGCGTTAGTGGTGGTGTTAACGATGCTTAACTTAGGCAGTGTTGACAAGTTAACCATTACATAAGCGTTTATTACGATATCTTTTTTTGTTTGAGGCTCTTCAACCTTTATTTTTTGCGAAAGTAATAAGTACAGCAATACAGCATGTATACATAACGATATAGCCCACGGCCATGCATTCCCTTTATTCACACTTATTCCTCAACGTAATAGCTATGTTATGAGTTAATAAAATGCATTCAGTTCACATATAGTTAGGGGTTGTTATCAGTTTATTTACTTTACCTTGAGCAAAAAATAAAAAACGCGTAAGTTAACCGGGTTACCTATTTTAATAACAAGAATATAAATGAAAGCCAAAGAGATAGAACAATTAGAATTATCAAATTCTGAAACCCGAGAAGTTATTACACCCTACGCCTTTAAAATTGACAGTGCTTTACTGGGCTTGCCTTTAGCTACGCCAATTCGGCGTGCACTAGCTATTATTATTGATGTAGCACTGATATTTTTAGCAGCCAAACTCAGCGCGGCTTTAATAGCATTTGTTGCTGCAATGGCCTTTTATAAAGGTACGGCACAGCAATACCTTCCAAAAATGTCGAATGTGTGGCGAAGAATTTTAAAAATAACGGCAGCAAGTATTTTATTTGTAAGCTCACTTACTGTGCTTTCAATTGGCATAGATTACCTAGAAGACGATAAGGCTGATCAAGGTTTAGCTGTTCAGGGCGTAAAAATACAAGATGAAATACAGCTTACCGCCACAGAAAAACAACGGGTAAATACTTATTTAGCGCAAACAGCCGATGACAGCTGTGAGGAACCTTGCCAACAAAACGCGCTTGATAATTTAATCGGGCAAGTACCTAAATTAGCAGAAATGGATGACCTACAAAACCCACAACTTGCTACCGTATTTTTACAGCTATTAGTGCTCAGTGAAAATAACGAAATACAGCCTGCACAGTTAATAGAAGAAAAGCCAGCACAAACAACTACAAACAGTATTTTGCAGTGGAGCAAAGGCATTATTCAAGATTTAGGTTTGGGTTTTGGCTGGGCTGCTGTTTACTTTACGTTGTTCTCATTACTTTGGCGCGGGCAAACACCGGGTAAAAAAGTATGTAACATCCGCGTAGTTGCACTGAGCGGTGAGCCATTAGGTTTATTAGATTGTTTTGGTCGCTACGGCGGCTACGGTGCAGGGTTTGCCACTGGGCTGTTAGGGTTTTTGCAGATATACTGGGATCCAAACAGACAAGCTATTCAAGATAAAATATCAGCGACGGTGGTTATTAAAGGTAACTTGAATCAACCTGTGAATGTTGAAACCGTTGTAGATGCAGTGAAAGAGTAATAAAAACTAACAAGATTATAAAAAAGAATAGCTATAAATAAAAAAAGGTCTAAAATTAGG
>NZ_WTKW01000279.1:0-5595 GCF_011378745.1 Pseudoalteromonas sp. Z1A6 | reverse complement strand
AACTCCATTAAAAATAACTGACGGTTCAAAATTATTAAGTTGAAACTCGTTAAATGTTTCGTTTTCCAGTGAAGCCGAAACATTTCTAATCCACAGGTTCTAAAGTAAGAATAGCTTTCAGGATGTCGGGTTAAGTAATATTTAACTAATGCTCTACTATTCTTTCCTAAGTATCCAATCTAAACCTTGGATCGCTGTTGTTGGAAACGCGGTTGCATGATTAGCACCGTCAATAACAACACTTATTAGTTCAATATTGTCACTGTTAAGTGCATTAATTTTTTGCGTTAGCTGCTTAGCACCTTCAACCATATTTTGCCCTTCGCCGAAAGCTGGCGTTTCCATAGATCCAACTGATATATATACTCTTATAGGCAATTTTGGCTTATTCACTTTTAACGCTAATAGTGCATTGTTATCAAACCAAACCGATGGGCTGCCAATAATATAATTGCTAAATAAATCGGGTGTCGTTAATAAAATAGTCGCGCCAAATAAACCGCCTAACGAATGCCCCATGTAGGTTCTTTGTAAGTTACTGGCCCGATAGTTTTTTTCAATAAAAGGGAAAACTGTACTTTGTAAAAACTGAATATGCCCTTTGGCATTACCTGTTTGCTTTTTCCAACCTTTTGCAAAGGTAGGCGTGTAATCTCTAATTCGGCTGTTAGAGCCAGCGGACCCTTTTTCGTAGCCAATTGCTACAATAATAGCCTGTTGCATTTTTCCACTATTCATAGGGAATCGTGTAGCCCCAGCAACGATGGGAAAGGTATACGGTGCATCGGTTACATAAATAACTGGATACGTTTTATTAGGCTGCTTTTGGTATGACTTAGGAAGCTGAATATACACAGGATACACCCGCTCGTTAACGGGCTCAGTGAGCTCAACCACGCTACTTCGGGGTATTGAATAAGGAGTATTTGCGCTTAATTTAAAACATATTAAGGCGCTTAAAAGCAAAAGAGATTTTAAAATAAGAGGCACTGTATTGGTTAACCTAAGCTAAAAATAAATTAAGTACCTACTTTAAAGTACTTTTAGCGAATATATAAGCTATCCAAAAAACAAAGTTTAAATAAAAAATAAAGTGCCAGTGTAACTTTCGTTTAAACCACCAGCACTTATAGCATTAAACCGCTTGGTCTGGCTCACTGCCTGAACATGGGCAGTTATCGTCATTTTGTTTAAGGCACTGTTGGTAATTAAACCAATGGGCTACAGCAATAAAAGCCGAGCCTATTAAGGTTAGTGCTTTTTCAGCCACCTCATGCCCTAGTAATACTGCACATATCATAAAAGACAGCCCAATAACGCCGCAGGCCATATAACGTTTACGCTTGTGCTTTTTACAGCCTAAGCTCAATGCCAGTAAACTGGTGGGCAATACCGCCGCAAGAATCCATAAATGAAATTGTTCACTATCTATTTGCAGTACAGCAAAGCTTGGTAATAGCGCTAAAATAACCGGGGTTGCAAAACAATGTACTGTACACATTAACGATAACCCAATCGCCATACGATCCATAACACTTTGACTCGACTTCATTATTTCCTCTACTAAATTAGTGCCTCTACCCAAAAGCGTTACCTTTAAGGAGACATTTTAGTAACAACAGTTAATTACTATTGATACATTATAACATTTCTCGCATAATTGATATAATATAACATCTAACAAGGTGGTCAAATGAAACCTAGATCACAATTAGCTGCTCTCATCGCAGCTTTATTACCAGCAAGTGTGCTGGCATCCACAATTGAAGGCGTTGTTTTAAACAACCAAGGTAAAATAGTTGCCAATGCAACCATAGAAGTTGAAGGCTCAGACCTTAAAGTCATCACCGATAAAAACGGTAAATTTGTTATAGCAGAGCTAAACAATGGCTTAAAAGAACTTCACGTTGTAGCCCCTGGCTATGCGCATCTTCATCGCGATATAACAATAACGAATGATGAAAACCAATCTGTTACGTTTAATTTAAAGCGTTCGCCTATTGAAGTTATTGATATTGAAGCAACCCCTATTCATATGTCGGCAATGGAATCTGCCTCACCTGTAAGTGTGCTCTCTGGCGAACAGCTAAGACGACAACAAGCTGCAACACTTGGCGATAGCCTTGAAAAACTCCCAGGCGTTAATACTAACTTTCACGGTAAGGTAGCCAGTACCCCTATTATTCGTGGTTTAAGCGGCCCGCGTGTACTCATTACTCAAAATGGTCTTGATGTTAGCGATGTATCAAGAGTTGGCCCCGATCACTCTGTTGCGTCAGAAGCATCGACCGCACAACAAATAGAAGTATTACGTGGTCCTGCAACCTTATTTTATGGCAGTGGCGCCATTGGTGGCGTTGTAAATATAGTTGATAACCGCGTACCAACCGACAGTACAACCCGTGGCGAATGGAACGTAGAACATAACTCGGTTGATAACCAAAAAGTAGCCTCGTTTAATGCCACCACAGGTACCGATTCATTTGCTTTTTACGCCGATGCGTTTTGGCGTGAAGCCGACGACTACGAGGTGCCTGTAGCTGCCGATATAGATAGCAACGGTGAAGAGCATCATGGCGATTACACTGTTGAAAACAGTAATGAAGAGTCCGACGGTTTTACTGTTGGCGCTAGCTATTTAATGGATAATGGATTTATTGGCATAGCGGTAGAGCAATTTAATCGTCAATACGGCATTCCTGGTCATACGCACGGCGATGAAGAAGAGGAAGAGCACAGCGACGAAGAAGAGAGCGTATTTGCTGATTTAGAGCAAACTAAGGTGCAATTATTAGGTGAGTACAACCTAGATAATAAATGGCTAAACAAAGTAAACCTGCGTGTTGGTCATACCGACTACGAACACGCTGAAATTGAGAGCGGCGCTGTTGGCACTACCTTTAAAAACGAAACCAACGAATTACGCATAGACCTACTGCATAACCAATTTAACGAATGGAATGGCGGTATTAGCTTTCATTACAAGCAAAGCGATGTTGAAGCACAAGGTGAAGAGGCCTTTACTCCTCCATCAGAAACCGAAAGCTTTGCTGTAGCGTTAATGGAAGAAAGGCACTTTGGGAATTTTTTAGTGCAGTTAGGTGGGCGCATAGAGCGTGTAACAATTGAAGCAGGCGACGTATTACTGCCAAATATTGACGCTCACGCACACGATGAAGCAGAAGAAGCCGACGAGCATGATCATGACCACGAAGAAAGCGCAGAAACCACTCGCGTATTTGATGTAGAGCATGAATTTACGCCAGTCAGTTTATCGGCAGGGGTAGTATGGGATTTTACATCTAACTATAACTTAGGGCTTTCGGTATCGCGCTCTGAACGTGCACCTTCTGCCTCTGAGTTGTTATCGTTTGGGCCGCATATTGGCACTGGCACTTACGAAGTAGGCGCACTATTTGATTTAGATGAAGATGGCCATTTGGGTTTATCTGAACAAGCAATTGACCTGGAAACAGCCAATAATATCGATTTAACCCTACGTAAAACTCAAGGCGATGTTGGCTTTATTTTAAATGCCTTTTACAACCAAGTAGATAACTATTATTACCAAATAGACACCGGTTTATACGCACAAAGTGGACACGACCATGGCGATGAAGGCGTTGACGAACACGACCATTCATCAGTGCTACCAGTTTATTTATTTAAAACAGATGATGTAGTTTTACATGGTTTTGAAGCGCAAATTGCGTGGCAATTAACAGATGAGTTTAAGCTAGATGTATTCTCTGACTACGTTCGTGCACGCCTTAAAGACGGCGGCGATTTACCCCGTACACCACCGCTTCGTTTTGGCAGCGAGCTAAGCTATCAAACAGATAAACTCAGTGCGCATATTCATGTAACTCGCTATCAAAAGCAAGACCGCACAGCCCCACAAGAAACAGCCACAGACGGTTACACCTTAGTTGATGCGAGCATCTCTTACGACCTTTCAGTGTTAAACCAAGATATGTCTGTGTACCTACGAGGCACTAACTTAACAGATACAGAAGCACGCGTGCACAGCTCGTTTGTAAAGGATATAGCGCCACGTCCAGGACGTAGTTTTGCGCTAGGTATTCGCGGTTATTTTTAAGCGTTAAAAAATTATAATTAAAGGAAATAAACATGAAAAAACTATATCAATTAAAGCTTATTGCACTCGCTATTAGCGCTACATTTATTACGGCCTGTGGCGATGCAGAAACCAACATTGTGGAAAAAGATCCTATTGTTGTAGAAGACGAGCACAATCATAATGATGATCACGACCATGACGACGGCTATACCATAGACTCACTTGGCAGACTTGCCGTTCTGGCAGGTGACAGTAACGAAGCTAGCTTTTTTGATTTAGACAACCACGAATTACTTGATACATTTACACTAAACAATGACTCAAACACGTTATCTGCATCACCAGGCTTTCGTTATGCTGTTATTGCTAATCGTACTCAAGATTACCTAGGGTTTATAGACGGCGGTATGTGGCGCGAAGATCACGCAGAGCACTTGCATGATTATGAGCAAGGCCCTGCGTTTAGCAGCTACGAGCTAACAAGTGGTAGTCGCCCTACACACTTAATAACTCACGACGGGCAATTAGCAATATTTTACGATGGCGATGCAGAAACCGGTACGCCTGCCTCAGTAGAAGTGCTAACCGATAACGATATTACCAATACAACAGCTACACTCACGGGCATTAACTACGACATTAACATGCATGGTGTAGCTGAGCCTCGCGGCAAGCATTTACTCTCAACCATTCGCCGCGACGATGCAAGTAATACATCTAATGCCAAAGTACTTCCCGATCAAGTGGGTGTTTATCATCTTCACGATGGTAATTACGAACTAGAGCAAACGTTAGAAATAACCTGCCCTGATTTACACGGCGCAGCACAAAATCACGATTATGTTGTATTTGGTTGTGGCGATGGTGTATTGATTGCCCATCAGCAAGGTGATGTATACAGCGCTCAAAAAGTTGTAAATATAGATGCCGTAGGCGATCAGCGCATTGGTACTTTGTACGGCCATAAAAACAATGACACAATTTTTGGTATTGCCGCAGGGCATGATGGCAGTGGCTCAGTATTACTGAGTATTCATTCTGAAAATGCCGAAATGGAAGAAGTAGAATGGCAACTTGCTGATGGCGCAAGTGCTGTTTCTTATTCTTTTTCAGCCAGTGGTGAACACTTTTTAATACTCGACAGCCTAGGCTTTTTAAATGTACTTACTGGGCATAAACATGACGGTGAAATGCACTGGGAACTCGCAGGCCAAGTAGATATTACTCAAGCAGACGTAACCACAATGCCCGAAGGAATGAGCTTTAGTATGACAGTGGCGCAAAGTGGTCAGTTTGCTTATATTGCCGACCCAATTGCTCAACACATAGTGCAAGTGCACCTAGAAGACCTAGAAATTGAAAGTGAGCTAGAGTTAACTTTTCCACCTGCAAGCATTACCTGGTTAGGGATTGCACAAGAAATAGAAGATGAAGATCACGACCATTAATTTAAAACTAACGCTTTAAATTAAAGCCACAAAACAAAAAACCCGTAATTAGGTTTACTAATTACG
>NZ_WTKW01000278.1:0-5621 GCF_011378745.1 Pseudoalteromonas sp. Z1A6 | reverse complement strand
AAAAAGTTAAAATTTAATAAGATAAATCCAAAAAGTGAGCGTGTAGTATCAAAGTATTTAAACCAAGGTATAAATTAATAAATTCGTTATCTGTTATGTATTGTAGGCTTAATTAGTATTTGCTTTGGTTAATTATATCTTAAACGGATTTATTCTATATTTATCATTGTATTAAATTATTAATGCGCTGAGTGCTTGGAGGCGTGTTAAAGTGTCTAAAATGCAATGGAAGGCATTAGTTTAATAACCTTTTAATAACTTTGATGGTTGTGTAGTAGTAAACATGATGAAATTTTCGATATTAGTCTGTGACGATTCTGCAGTTGCCCGTAAACAAGTCGTGCGGTGTTTAAATGAATGTATAGACGCTCAAATACAACAAGCTACAAATGGAGCGCACGCTCTAGAACTTTTACGAGCACAAAGCTTTGATTTATTGTGCTTAGATCTCACCATGCCCGAAGTTGATGGTATACAAGTACTCGAGACTATAAAAATAGAAAAAATAGAGTGCTTTGTTTTAGTTATTTCTGCCGATATACAAGAAAAAATGAAGCAACGAGTCGCACAACTTGGCGCAATAGACTTTATCGATAAACCTATCAATAAATCTAACTTAAACGAAATATTGCATAAATTTGGCATTCATTAGGTTTTTTCATGTTAAAAAAGGCTGTTTTATCTTTTAATTTAGGGTTGACAGCATAGCCTTTGTTAAGGCAGTCTTAACATATGAAAACAATTAATCGCGTACTGACCATTATTATTACAACCATCATTCTTACTGGATAGTGGCATAGGTCGGTGCAACAAATTTAAAGGCCTGTGTTCACTTAGAACACAGGCCTTTTTTCGTTTTATGGGATGAGGAACATAAACAATGCGAGTTTTAAAATTTGGTGGGTCTTCGCTTGCCGACTATGCATGCTTACAACAGGTAGCTCAGCTAGTTAAAGCACAATTAAAAGATGAAATGCTTTTGGTACTTTCTGCTCCAGGTGGAATGACCGATTCGCTAGTTGCACTTGCAAGTGCTGCAGAACAAGGCTCTGACTTTTCGCAGCAATGGCAAGCATTAGTTAGCCGCTGTGAAGGTTTGAAAGCTGACGTTGAAAAAAGTGGTGTAGTAGTTACAAGTTGGCCAAACTTAGGCGAGCTTAAAAATAAACTAGATGGCGTATCACTTATACAATGTTGCCCTGATCAAGTTCGCGCATTTGTAATTAGCTTCGGAGAGCGCGTTAGTGTTTCTTTAATGCAGGCTTTATTGAACTCGCACGATGCAAGATACTTAGAAGCAACAAGCTGTATCGCTTCAACTGGCGGTTATATCGACGCCGAGGCTGATTTAGTAACAAGTAAAGCGCGCTTTCAAGCTGTGCTTAAAGAAAGCCCTGCAACTATCTATATCATGCCTGGTTTTACGGCGAGTAATGATAAAGGTGAGCTTACAACGCTTGGCCGTAATGGCTCAGATTACTCAGCAGCCATTGCAGCAGCATGTTTAGAAGCTGAGATTTGCCAAATTTGGACTGACGTTGATGGTGTATACAGTGCTGATCCTCGTTATATTAAAAAAGCGACTAAAGTAGATTTTTTATCTTATAAAGAAGCGATGGAGCTTTCTTATTTTGGTGCAAAAGTACTTCACCCTAAAACAATTTTACCGTGTGCTAAAGCAGGCGTGCCGTGCGAAATTAAAAATACGCATAACCCAGACGCACAAGGCTCATTAATTGGTAACGATTATTCATCAGATGAGCCAGTAAAAGCGCTTTCGAGCCTACAAGACCTTGCAATGCTAACTGTCTCAGGGCCAGGCATGAAAGGCAAAGTAGGTATGGCGTCTAAGGTATTTAACGCGCTTGCTCACGATAACGTATCAATTGTATTGATCACGCAGTCATCATGCGAATTCAGCATTAGCTTTTGTGTACACGAAACAGACCTAGCACTTGCACTTGATGCGCTACAAACTGCATTTGAACTTGAATTACAAGCAGGGCTTATTGAGCCTGTACAAGTGCAGCGCAATTTAGCCATTGTTACTTTAGTGGGCGACAACATGCGCGCGCACCGTGGCTTAGCGGCTAAATTTTTTGCATCGCTTGCACAAGCGCAAGTAAATATTGTGGCAATTGCACAGGATTCTACAGAAAGTGCTATTTCAGCAGTAATTGATGGCGAACTTTGTAACGACGCCGTAAAAATATGCCATGAAAACTTTTTCACGCATGTGCCGTCAATTGATGTGTTTTTACTAGGTTGTGGCTTAGTAGGGCAAGAGCTTATTAATCAGCTTGAGCGCCAACAAGCGTGGCTTGAAAAACGTAATATTAAACTCAACTTGTATGGTGTTGCTAACTCTCGCCAATTACACCTTGATAGTGAAGGTATTGCTTTTGGTGATTGGCAGCAAAAATTGGCCTCATCTGAGCAGGCGTTTGATTTAAAACTAGTAGAGCAGTTTGTTAAGCAAAATCATTTAGTAAACCCTGTGCTTGTTGACTGTACGTCGTCGGATGCACTTGCTGCGCAGTATGTAGACTTTTTAAATGCAGGTTTTCATGTGGTTGCTGCCAATAAAAAAGCAACAACAAGCTCATACACGTATTACCAAGATTTAATTGCAGCAACGCAAAAGAATAATCGTAAATTTTTATACGAAACGAACGTTGGTGCAGGCTTACCAGTAATCGACAACTTACAGTCATTATTTGGTGCCGGTGATGAGTTATTAGAGTTTAGCGGTATTTTATCAGGTTCACTTTCGTATATGTTTGGCGCACTTCAAGATGGTTTGTCACTTTCTGAGGCAACTATTAAAGCCAAAGAAAGTGGCTTTACTGAGCCAGATCCTCGTGATGATTTATCGGGTACCGATGTAGCACGTAAGTTATTGATCATCGCTCGCGAAGCCGGTATGAAATTAGAGCTAAGCGATATTGAAGTTGAGTCAGTATTACCACCAGGTTTTGCACAAGGTGATAGCGTTGATGAGTTTATGGCAAAACTACCAAGCTTAGATGCTGATTTTAACGACCGTATCAAAAGCGCTGCGAGCGAGGGTAGGGTACTTCGCTATGTAGGCACAATTAAAGAAGGCCACTGTAAAGTAGGTATTGAAGCGGTAGATGCAAAGCATGCGCTTAGTGTCATTCGTGATGGTGAAAACGCACTGGCTATTTTAAGCCAATACTACCAGCCACGTCCGTTTGTAATTCGTGGTTATGGCGCCGGCTCGGAAGTAACAGCCGCGGGTGTATTTGCTGATATTTTAAAAACGTTATCGCGCTAGGAGCTCGTTATGATTGAAGTATATGCTCCGGCGTCTATTGGTAATTTTGCAGTGGGTTTTGATGCACTTGGCGCAGCGCTTGCGCCAATTGATGGCAGTTTGTTAGGTGATGTAGCCGTTGTAAGCGCAGCACCAAGCGACGAATTTATTTGCACAGGCGAGTACGCTCACAAGTTACCAAGTGATGCTAATGAAAATTTAGCGTACCAGTGCTTAGTGCATTTTAGAGCGCATGTTGCGCCTACTATGCCAAGCGTAAAGCTCGAGCTTAAAAAGAACTTACCAATTGGCTCTGGGCTTGGCTCTAGTGCATGTTCGGTCGTGGCTACTTTTGCTGCCCTTGATAAGTTTGCAAAAACTAATTTAAGTCAGGTTGAGCTTATTGAACTGATGGCTGACTTTGAAGCTGTAGTAAGTGGCGGTCGTCATTACGACAACATCACGCCATGTTATTTAGGTGGCTTGCAGTTAACAGGTGATTTAATTCCTGATAAATCGATTGCACTGCCTGTTGATGAAAACTGGTACTACGTTGCTGCGTTTCCTGGTTTTTCACTCAACACTGCAAAAGCGCGCTCTGTTTTACCAAAAGAGTTGAACATGCATGCAAGTGTTGAGTTTGCTCAGCGTTTGTCGGCATTTAGTAGCTTGCTGTTAACTAATCGTTTTGACGATGCGCTAAGCATAATGAAAGATGAAATAGCAGAACCTTACCGCGCACCGCTTATAAAAGGCTTTAGTGAAGCCAAAGCAAGCTTGCCAGCGCTGGGCGCTGAAATAGTCAGTATTTCGGGCGCAGGACCAACCTTATTTAGTGTGTGTAAAACACTTGAAGCTGCACAGCAATGCGCGCAGTGGTTAGAAACCAATTACATTAACGAGCAAGGCTTTTGCCACATTTGTAAATTAGATAACGACGGCACGCGTCAATTAACAGTTTTATAGGATAGGTAGTCATGCAATTACATAATTTAAAAGATAGCTCACAAAAAGTGTCGTTCGTTGAAGCCGTAAAAACAGGTTTGGGTCGTAATCAAGGTGTGTTTTTCCCTGAATCCCTTGCCCCACTGTCCGATGTTGATGCATTGCTTGATATGGACTTTGTTACACGCAGTGGTAAAATATTATCTCACCTAATTGGTGATGAGCTGCCAAGCGACACTGTGACACAAATGGTTAAAAATGCATTTAACTTTCCAGTTAAGCTGGTGGAAGTTGAAGAGAATACATACTGCTTAGAGTTGTTTCATGGTCCTACACTTGCGTTTAAAGACTTTGGTGGTCGCTTTATGGCAGAGTGTTTAACGCAGTTTAACAAAGACGAGAAAGTAACTATTTTAACAGCAACATCGGGCGATACCGGTGCAGCTGTAGCGCATGCTTTTTACAATAAACCAAATATCGATGTTGTTATTTTATACCCTAAAGGCAAAATTTCACTTGCTCAGCAAAAGCTATTTACTACGCTAGGTAACAATATTCATTGTTACGCAGTTGAGGGCAGCTTTGATGATTGCCAAGAGCTAGTTAAAAATGCCTTTTTAGATGAAGAAGTTAAATCAACACTTGGGCTTAACTCAGCTAATTCAATTAATATTAGCCGTTTAGTTGCTCAGGTTTGTTACTACTTTGAAGCCATCGCACAGCTACCAAAAGAAAAACGCGCAACAGCACATATATCAGTACCTAGTGGTAACTTTGGTAATGTGTGTGCCGCAATGATTGGTGCGGTTATTGGTTTACCTGTTGGCAAATTAAGTGCAACAACAAATCAAAATGATACTGTGCCGCGCTTTATGCTTGATAAAAACTGGACGCCAAACGCAACGCTTGAGTCGCTTTCAAATGCGATGGATGTAAGTAAGCCAAACAATTGGCCGCGTGTACAAACAATGTTAGATAATAACTGGTTTAGCTACGATAATTTTTATTCAACAAGCGTAAACGAGCAAGACACGCAAGCCGTGATGAAAAAAATTCAACAAACTGGCTATGTTGCGGAGCCTCATACTGCTATTGCTTACCAAGGTCTTGTTGAAAATCGGGCACCTGGTGCAGCGGGTATCTTTTTAGCGACAGCTCATCCTGCTAAGTTTAAAGAAAGCGTAGAGGGTATTCTAAATATTGAATTAGGTATGCCAAAACCACTTGCTGATGCACTAGCAAAACCATGCCTAGCAAGCGATATGAACGCCGATTACGACGAGTTACGTACCGAAATGCTCGCTAAATTAGGCTAAGTTAAATTAAAAGGAAAAGCGGCTTGAGCCGCTTTTTTTATAACTTTATACGGATGAATACACTTAGTTATATTTACTAATTA
>NZ_WTKW01000277.1:0-5714 GCF_011378745.1 Pseudoalteromonas sp. Z1A6 | reverse complement strand
ACTGTAGCGCGCCGACTTAGTCGGTTTTTTTAAAAACTGGCTATTTTATTTCTGCCTGTTTCTTTTGCGTTATAAAGGGCTATGTCGGCGTTAGTTATAACTTCTTTAGGTGTTGTTTTTTGATTGGGTATAAGGCTATAAAATCCGATACTCAAAGTGAGGTATTTACTGGCACTTGAAAAGTTATGTTCAATTGCAAGTTCTGCAATTTTTTCCTGAATAAGAACAGCATATCTTTGGCAGTGATCTGTGTCGACTGCAGGTAAAATTATCGCAAATTCTTCACCACCGAAACGAGCGGCTAAATCACCTTCACGTTTACAAAGATCATGCAGCGCCTTGGCAACTTTTTTTAACACTTCGTCACCTAGCTGATGCCCATAGTTATCGTTATAACGCTTAAAAAAATCAATATCACACATTATTAAACTAATGGGTTCTTTATTACGTGCGCCGCGCTTAATTTCGCATTTTAAAGTTTGATCAAAACAGCGTCGGTTAGCAATGTTTGTAAGGCCATCAGTATTAACTTGTTTGTTAAGTTTATGATTGGCATTAATGAGTTGCTGCTGAGCTTGTTGTAGCTCTTGCTTGTAATTTAAATTTTTGAAAGCATTAGCAAGCATTTCACCTACTAACCTTAAGCGAATAAGGTCTAAATCAGTCCAGTTTCGCTTTTGAACAACGCAATCACAGCCTATAAAGCCAACGAGCTCTTTGTCATAACGTAGACCAATGCAAAGTACTGATTTTATTTTTTGTCGCTGGAAAATTGTTTTTTCGCTCATTGCTTGAATGGGTAACGACGTTACATCGTTAACTCTAAATAAGTGAGTACGTGCCATCAAACTAAAAAAGTAGGGGAGATCGCTTTTCGGAAGGTTTTGTAAGTCCTCTTTAAATGCTTGTATATCATTATTGACCCATTCGTGGGTGTTATTTATGGTTTTACCATCCTCGGCAAACTTAAAAAGATAACTTCTATCTGCGTGGCAAACGGTACCAATAGCTTTTAATGCGTAGTTGATATGCTTATCAACGTCGTCGTTTTGAATATCAATTAAGTCAGTTGATATGTTCGAAATAATATTATCAAAATCATATTGTTCATCTACATTATTATTCAATACATCGATTATAATAATGGAGCTTGAGTTAGGTAATTTTGCAAATTTTACATTGAGTAGCAATTTAGATACCTGTTTTGATAAAACAAACTGGCATTGGTTATTTGCAGTGAAATAATCAAAGAATAGCTCCTCGACTAATAGTTCTTTTTTACTGTGATGATTGGTTAAAGTGATGTGTGAAAAATCAATTTTATTAAAATGTGATTTATTTCTTAAGCCAAACAAGTCCTGTGCTTGGCTGTTAACTTTAAATATATTTTCATTGGCATCATAAAGTAATACACAAAACGGCAGTAACTCCAAGTTTCGCCATATTTCATTTGATAGGTTATTACTCACTCAACTCTCCATGTGTTTAAGCCACAATTAAATTGTTATCTATTGTATTTTTATTGTTTTTACTTGGGCGTGTTAATCGTCCTTAGATCGAGCTCAAAAGGCAGCGCATGTTTGGTATTTATGCTGCGTTATCGCCTATTTATGGGGAATAGCCACACTACATAGGCTCTGCCTTGCCTAAAAAACAAAAATACTGGTGTAAATTCAACCACCGAAGTTCAACAAGCCCTACTAATTATTAGCACATTTTTTTTGATTTACTAAGTTTTTAGTGCGTTTGAGGGCAGTACGTATTATAATTGATACTGTATATCATTACCCTTTTCTACTCTAAGCCATCTTTGGTTTATTTGCACTTTAAGTATAGGTTATTCAAGCATTTCATGACAGAAATCACTACACACCAAGCTTCTCGTCGTCGGTTACTTATTGCACTAGCAATTACGTGTTCGTTTATGGTAATTCAGGTTATAGGTGCTTATTATTCTAATTCGCTTGCTGTACTTGCCGATGCGGGGCATTTGTTTGTTCACAATAGCTCGTTATTCATCGCACTGATTGCATCAAGTCTCGCTATTCATTTTGCTAAAACCTATAACGATGGTCATCAAAGAGCCGAGCTTTTGGGTGGTCTGGTGAACGGATTTTTATACCTAGCAATCAGTTTAATTATTTTGTATGAAGGTGGTGAGCGCTATATACACCAGCATGAAGGAAATGAGCTGGCTATTAATAGTTATTTAATGTCGGTTATTGC
Source organism: Pseudoalteromonas sp. Z1A6 (assembly GCF_011378745.1). Classification (NCBI taxonomy): domain Bacteria; kingdom Pseudomonadati; phylum Pseudomonadota; class Gammaproteobacteria; order Alteromonadales; family Pseudoalteromonadaceae; genus Pseudoalteromonas; species Pseudoalteromonas sp. Z1A6. The sequence continues at coordinate 3,488 of NZ_WTKW01000277.1, read as the reverse complement.
TGCTATTGGTTTTTTGTTTCATGGTGCTGCTGCATGGGTTTTATATAAAGGCCGCAAAGCGAGTATTAATGTTTACGCGGTATTTTTACATTCATTCTTTGATTTGATTTCTACTGTATCGACATTTGTGGCTGGTATTCTTATATATTTTACGGGCTGGGTTGTTATCGATATTTTATCGAGCATGTTAATCGCCTCTTTCGTGTTGTTTACCGGTGTTAAGGTCATTATTAGTTGTATAAAAGGTTTACGCTTAAATAAGGCCAAACTTCCTAAAGTTGCAGATATTGAAAGTGAGATTACAGATATGGAGCATGTTCACAATGTCCATAACGTCACTGTAACGCGCAAATATAAGGGGGTAGTAGTCGGGGCGCACGTTGTACTTAAAGAGCATTGTACTATTGAAAAACACGATGAAGCATGTCGTATGAAGGTAGAACAACTGTTAGCTGAAAAATTTAATGTACGCAATAGTGTATTACAAATAGAAAGCCACGAATGCCATCACATCCATTAGTAGCATCTAATTAATATAAAAGCGTGTAATAATGATTAGCACGCTTTTAATGTTTCAAATCAAATCAAATCAATGATATTGCTAAAACAATCGCTTTTACGTAAGTCTTTAGCATCCATTGGCCTTGCAAAGTAATAACCTTGCAGTACAGTACACCCAACCTCGGCTAAAAAGATCATCTGTTCGCGCGTTTCTACTCCTTCTGCAATACAGTAAAGATCTAGGTTTTCGGCCAATGAAAGAATGGTCTTAATAATCGATTCATCCCCTTTATCTATACCAATACTGTTTACAAAGCTTTGATCTATTTTAATAACATTAATAGGAAATTGGCTCAAGTAGGTGAGTGACGAGTAACCAGTACCAAAATCATCAAGTAGTAATTTAAACCCAGCAGCTTTTAAGTTTTGTAGCTGCTTGGCTGCTTTGAGTTTATCTTCTAGTAAAATACTCTCTGTTATTTCAAGTCTTAATTGTCTTGGATGAACTTGAGAGTCCGCTAATATGGACATTAACCGCTGGGTTATGTTTGTTTTTAAAATGTGTTTAGGGGATAAGTTTAAAGATATATAAAACAATGGGTTTGCGCTGAGTATAGGTGCAATTTCAATAAGAGCTCGTTGCAATGCTTGCTCAGTAAGGAGTTCTATTAAACCAGTTTCTTCTGCTACCGGTATAAAAAGTGCTGGCGATACCAACTGTCCTTGATTTTTCCAGCGCATGAGTAACTCCACGCCATTTATTGTTTTTTCTTCTATGTCGATAATGGGCTGATAGTGATTAAAAAATCGGTTGTCTTTTACTGCATCTTTTAAATCATTTTCGAGCAGTAACTTTTGTTTTATCAGCTCATTCATTTCATCGCTAAAAAACTTAAAGTCGTTTCTCCCGCCTTGTTTAGCGTGCATCATCGCAACATCGGCATTACGGATAAGTATATCGGTGGTTACAGCATCGAATGGGTATAAAGCGACGCCAATACTGGCTGAAATATTAATAGAGAAGTCTTCAATAATTACTTTATTAGCTAACTCATTACTAATTTTTCTTACTGTATCGCGAAGAGACTGAAGCGATTTTATATTTTGAATCAGCACTAAAAATTCATCACCACTTTGACGGCCAAGTTTTGCGTTTACGCCAAGCATACCGTTTACTCTTTGGGTAATATTACAAAGTAGCTTATCACCAACTGCGTGGCCAAAAGAGTCGTTAACAGGTTTGAACTTATCTAAATCAATAAATAATAATGCGCATTGTGTATTACTTTCATTGGCATGTTTAATCGCGTCTTCAATATTTTTATACATTAAACTACGATTAGGTAGATGCGTTAGAGGATCAAAATTAGCCAAATAGCGCAGTTCGTTTTCTGCACGTTTTTGCTCAGTTAAATCTGTAATAACAACCACGTAGTAGCTTGCAGTATCTTTTGTTACGGCTGTGGCGCTTATATGTATTGGATGTTCGTTACTTTTTGCTGTTTTTATATAAGCATCACTTTGCCAGTTTTCTGTAGCTTTTAATTTTTTTAAAATATTTGCAAACTCTCTACACTTATCTTTACCAATGGCCCTAATAAATAATTTTGGGCTAATTTTAGTGGCTGCTTGTTCACTTGAAAACGTTTCAATAAAACTGTTGTTCGCAGAAAATGGCATTAAATGCTTATCGAGTATAAGTAACCAGTCGTTTATTTGGCTAAACGCTTCACCTAGAATTTTTGCTTGTTGCTCATTAGCCCGTTGCTCCGTGATATTGGTATATATGCCAGAAACATATAGCGGCTCATTTGTTTGAGGATCGTATATAACTTGTCCTGTATCTTGATACCATAACCAATGCCCATTTTTATGCTGTAGACGATAAGTTGCTTGCCAGTTTTGTTGTTTTTTGTACTTGAAGTAGTTTTCCCATTGGTTTTCAAAACGACGTCGGTCATCTGGGTGTATAAGCGCTAAAAATTGTTCTATGTGTACGCGTACAGGCAAGCCTGTATAGCCTAATTCACTTCCTCTGAGCGTACTTACGGAAGCATCTTTAAAATTATAATCCCACACGCCACTTTTGTTATTTTTAAGCGCGAGTTCTGTTTGCTTTTGCGAATGAATAGTCGCTCTATGGGCTTGTTCAATTGCAACTTGGCGGCTGCGGTATTGCCAAAAAATGAAAAACAACACGGCAATTATTAAAACTACATAGGCGACAATAGCAAAGGGCGACTTCCATGGTGCGTAGGCCACGTTGATATTAAGTGTGGCAGGTTCGCTTGTAACAATACCATCGCGATTATGTGCTGATATTTTTAGCGAATAACTACCGGGTTGAAGTTTTGTGAAAAACACTTGGTTAGATTGTAAGTCTTCATATGTAAGGGACGTTGGCCCTGAAAGAATTACCTTATAATATGCTTTGTCTATATTGGGGTAAGAAAAGTTAGAAAAACTAACTGTAAGGCCCATGTCTTCATAACTGAGATCAAGTGGTTGGCTAAGGTATTTATGAGGGTAATAATCGAGCTCTTTGGTAAAAAGATTTATATCGGTAATCGCTACACTATTTTTTTTAAATAATTCTTTTTCATCAAAGTCTAAGGGGTCAAAAAGTAGGGCGCCCGCATTACTACCAAATATAAGCCTGCCATCGTTTAATGTTGTTGCTGCTATAGGAGTAAATTGGTTTATATTCAACCCGTCTTTTACTGAATAACTCACCACATTGAGTGTATCTAGGTTTATTTGATATAAACCATTGTCGGTACTTGCCCATAAAAAACCATTTTCATCAGGAAGTAACGAATAGATAGAGTCAGTATTAAATGAATTTTTTAATCCTATGTAGTGTTTTCTCTCATAAGTAACTGGGTCAACACCAAGCAAGCCTTCGTGGGTGGTTGCCAACCATAAGATATTTCGTTTTGAGTCTAAGTAAAAATTTTCTACAGTGTAAAAAATATCTTCTTTAGGAT
>NZ_WTKW01000276.1:0-5725 GCF_011378745.1 Pseudoalteromonas sp. Z1A6 | reverse complement strand
AAAAGCTCAGCAATTGCTGAGCTTTCAACATGTTAAGTTATTCTTACTTATACAGTTGCTGGTTCTACTGCTAATTCTTTAGGATTTGGACCAAAATCGTTTTCACCTTCGTGCGAATCTTGCGCAAGAAAAACAATTAAAACAATCCAACCGATTACTGGCACTAACCAAAGTAGCTGCCACCAGCCTGAACGGCCTGTGTCATGAAGACGACGAGCACCAGCACTTAAGCCAGGAATTAATAGCGCTAAGCTATAAATAGAGCCAATGAACATTGTACCTAGTACACCATCAATCGCATTACAAACTACTGAAAAAATGAAGTTAAATAATACAAACATCCAATATGCTTTACGACGATTACGACCTGAAAAATCTGCGTAGCTACGCAACGCGTTCATATAATGTTCCATAAAATTTCCTTAGTGTTATTTTTTATATTCCCTAACGGGGTTAATCCAATTACTTTTTAGTAACATTTGTATCTTAATTAAAAACAGCTGACATTAAAACAAAAAACCAGCTAAAAGCTGGTTTTTATTAAATATTAACAATTTAGCTATTAACTCATAGCCATCATCATTGCCGATGGGTTTTCTAAGTAAGACTTCCATAGGTTATTAAAACGAGCAATAGTGCCCCCATCAATAACACGATGATCGCCAGACCAGCTCACTTGCATAATAGCTTTACTCACAACCTGCCCACTTTCATCAAAACGCGGTAGATGCTGCAGTTTACCTAGCGCAACAATAGCCACTTCTGGTTTATTAATTATAGGGGACGCGATAGTGCCGCCAATAGCACCAATGTTAGAGATGCTAATTGTCCCACCTTTTAAATCATCGGGTGCAACACGGCCTTCTCGCGCAGAATGAGTTAAACGGGTTAAATCATTTGCCACATCAACAATGCTTTTACTCTGGCACGATTTAATATTAGGCACTAACAAGCCAATTTTAGAATCAACCGCTATACCGATATTATGATCGTTATAATAGGTAAGCTCTGAGCATTCATCGTTCACTTTTGAATTAAGTACAGGGTACTCTTTCATTGCTAGCGAGAGTGCTTTTACAAAAAATGGCATCATGGTGAGCTTAACGCCTTGTGCTTTATACTGCTCTTTTAAAGCGCTACGCAAAGCTATAAGCTGTGTTAAGTCTATTTCATCACTAAACGTAAAGTGCGGAATAGTTGAAACCGAAGCTACCATTTGCTTGGCCATGGCCGCTTTAATACCTTTAATTTGCTCTACTCGTACGCCACCGCTTTGATTCTGTGTTTGGTTTTGTACTGCACTTTGAGAAGCATCGCTATTAAGCGGTGAAGTATCAATAGTATTTGGCACTTCGCCTTTTACAAACTCTTCAATATCTTGCTTGTAAATACGTCCATTTTTACCACTACCTGGTACACAGGTTAAATCAACATCTAGCTCACGTGCTTTACGACGAACCGCAGGTGATGCAACCGCTTTTTGATTGATAACTTTAGCAGTTTGCTGTGTTTTAACAGGGGCAACTTTTTCAGCGACGGCATTAGTTTGAGCCTTTACGACCGCTTGGTTTATATCAACATTTGGTTTTGCTGCACTGCCTGCAATTGTCATTTGAAACAACGGGCTATGTACTTTTGCTATTTCACCTTTCTGGTAATATAGTTTTTTTACTGTGCCTGTATATTTTGCCGGAATTTGTACTAATGCTTTGTCGGTCATTACGTCACAAACCGCTTGGTCTTCTTCTATTTCGTCGCCTTCAGCAACTAACCAATCAACAATCTCACACTCAACAATACCTTCACCAATATCCGGTAATATAAAGTCCTCAACCACATCAGCTGCATCATTAGTTTTATTTTCAGCTTGTACTGGCTCTTGTACTACTTCATTGCTAATGCTTTCACCTGCTACATCCATAGCGAATAAAGGGGCATGTACTTTAGCAATCTCACCTTTTAGATAATATAGCTTTGAAATAACGCCATCATGCACTGCCGGAATTTGTACTAATGCTTTGTCTGTCATAACATCGCAAATTGGCTGATCTTCAGATACGGTATCGCCTTCTTGTACTAGCCATTCAACTACTTCGCATTCAACAATGCCTTCACCAATATCGGGTAATATAAAATCTTTAGCCATGGTAACCCCTAAAAATCCATTGATTGTTTAATTGCAGCCAACACTTTTAGTGCATCCGGTACGTATTCTTTTTCAAGTGCCAGCGGGTATGGCGTATCTAGACCACATACACGTAAAATTGGCGACTCTAAATGCAAGAAACACTCTTGTTGTATTGTCGCGGCTATCTCTGCACCAAAGCCATTGGTTATAGGCGCTTCATGACTCACGATTAAACGGCCGGTTTTAATAACCGATTTAGCAATCGTTTCAACATCCCATGGTAAAATACTACGAAGATCAATAACTTCACAGCTTATACCTTGCTCACTTGCTTGCTTTGCTGCATCTTCAATAATCTCCATTTGAGCACCCCACGCTAAAAGCGTAATATCGGCCCCCTCTTGTACTACTTCAGCCGTGCCTAATTCAATACTATAATCTTCTTCTGGCACTTCGCCAATTGATGCACGATATAAACGCTTAGGCTCAAAAAATATGACCGGGTTATCATCTTTAATTGATGCACGTAATAAACCTTTAGCTTGATAAGGGTTACGCGGTACAACTACTTTCAAACCAGGTGTGTGCGCAAAATACGCCTCGGGTGATTGTGAATGGTATAAACCACCGGCAATACCGCCACCATAAGGTGTACGAATAGTTAAGTTACCGACATTAAATTCATTACCACTGCGATAACGAAATTTAGCGGCTTCATTTACTATTTGATCAAACGCTGGGAAAATATAATCAGCAAATTGAATTTCTGCCAATGCAGGCGCACCAAAAGCAGCTAAACCATTAGCAAAACCTAAAATACCTTGCTCGGTTAAAGGCGTATTAAAAACACGATGTTTACCGTACTTCTCTTGCAAGCCCGATGTTGCTCTAAATACACCACCGAAGTAACCAACATCTTCACCAAAAATACAGGCTTGAGGGTGTTCATTCATCGTAATATCGAGAGCAGAGTTAATTGCGTGGAGCATGTTCATTTTAGCCATTACTTAATTCTCCCTGCGGTTACTGGGTAAGCATCTGGATGCTGTTTTATATGTTCTTTTAGTTGCTCGTACTGGCGTTGCAGTAATGGAATTGGTGTATCGTAAACGTCAGATACCAGTTCTTCTAAAGCGGGCTTTGCAACAACTTCAGCACGTTTAAGCGCTGCTAAAATTTCTTCACGAATCGACTCTTTTGCTTTTATATCGTCTTCTTCGTTTAACCAGTCTTGCTTGACCAGCCATTTTCTAAATTTATCAATAGGACACGTTTGATGATTCGCTTCTTCATCTTTAGAGCGATAACCACTTGGATCGTCTGACGTAGAGTGCGCACCCAAACGATAAGCAATCGATTCAATAAGTACAGGTTCACCTTGTGTTGAGGCTATTTCGCGTGCTTTTTTAGTTGCCGCATAAACAGCAAGTGCATCTGTGCCATCAACACGAATTGTTTTAATGCCATAACCCACACCACGCGACGCAATACCGTCGCCTTTAAACTGCTCATCAGCAGGGGTAGATATGGCATAGCCGTTATTACGTGCAAAAAATATAACCGGCGCTTTGTGAACAGCGGCCATATTTAAACCGGCATGAAAGTCACCTTCAGATGCAGCACCTTCACCAAAGTAACAAATAGTCACATTATCAATTGTGCTGGCAAGCTCGCCTGTTTTAGCGTCGATGTGCTTTATTTTTTGGCCATATGCATAACCCGTTGCCTGTGGTATTTGCGTACCCAATGGCGATGAAATCGTCATGTAGTTTAGCGCTTTAGACCCATAATGAATTGGCATTTGACGGCCTTTGCCTAAATCCAATTCATTTGAAAACATTTGGTTCATAAATTGATCAAGCGTAAAGCCACGATAATGCAGGGCTGCCTGTTCACGATATTGAGCCATGATCATATCGTCTTGATCCAGTGCAGCAGCAGAGGCTGTAACTGCGGCTTCTTCGCCTAGGCATTGCATATAAAAACTAACACGGCCTTGGCGCTGCGCGCCTTGCATACGTTCATCTAACAAACGTATAAAACGCATTGTTTCATATAACTTAATAGCGGTATGTTTTGAAATGTCAGGTGCGGTTGCACTAGGATGAATGTCGCCGTCCTCAGTTAAAATACTAAGGGTTGGAATATTAAGCGCTTGACCATCAATAAATTCAAGCTCGTGGTTAATATTCAGCGATACGTTATTTGGATTACTCATAACCTACCTTCTTTTGTTGTCGGTAAAACAGTGCCCCTTTAAATTATTATTGTGGGTGATTGTTGCTGGTTAAACTTTGCAACATCTGCACTATCTTTAATTAAAGCTGCCAACACTTTACGTTAACGTAAAGTGTTATTCAACAGATCTGGGACGAAACAAAAGCAAATACTGGTTAAATAAGTGGCAAGTTAACGATACGGTTACTTTAATTAATAGTAATCATATAGTTAACTTTAAGTTGCTAGTGGTCTGATGAGTTAAATTAGACGAAATTGCTATCAATATCCATTGGAATAACAGTAAGGAGTGCTCTTTGCCCTAATGCTACGCTCGCATTTGGAAAAATAATAGCCTCTCCTTCAACGTCAGCGTAAATCGCTGTATCACCGTCGGTTGCAAGTAGTGCACCTTTCGCAAAGCCAGTAAAGTTCTCGGCATCGTCAGAAAAAGGAAAGCTAAAATCGTTCTGCGTTCTATTTATTGTGCGATGGACAGCAAACAATTCAAAATCGTTTGCATTAAATTCAGGATATTTAACTTCATTTTGACTAATTAATGCAGTTAAGGTTTGCTTTGTTTTTTCAAAGCGAGCCATATCGTTTTGACCAAATGGCTTAACTTGACCCAGCTCTACCGTAAAAGAATCAGCACCGTGTATAAATGACGAATAATAGCTAAATGTTGTTGCAGGAGATTTCATCATAAGCACGGTATTTACACCACAACTCAATAAAAATTGTAGCTGCGACTTTTTCCATGGCTTACCATGTAAAAATGGATACACAGCAAATTTTTCGTTTTTAGAGCCTCTAATTGCAGTGTGTAAGTCGTAATGACATCGCGTACTGCCTTGCTCGCCACGTGTATAAAAATCGCTTACGTACTGCTCTAGCTTTGCAGCGCGGTTTCGCTCATTATTCATTGGTACACCTTCAATTGTATGGTGACCATTAAATAATCTATTTAAGTTTTCTTCTACAAAACGCAGGCCAATATTAATTGATTGTGGATTACCGTAAATAAACAAAACACGCTGCTTAAGTATCAGCTCGCCTTTTATAATTTGTTTAATAAGTGCATCACAAATTTCAATTGGCGCAGTTTCGTTACCGTGTACAGCGCTTGAATAAACTACATCTTTTGACGTTATAACAGCAGGTTGAAACTCAATGACTCCGGTATCGTGTATATTTACACGAGTCCCATTATCTAAAACAAACTCACCTGCATCTAAATGCCATTCGTTGTCACGACTAAGCGTTAAAAAATCGCCTGTTTGTTTTAATTCATTTAAGTAAGATGGATTGGCTGACATATAATAAGCCCTTTAAAAATAATGTGAGAGTAGACTCTTATGCATATATTTTTATAAATAC
>NZ_WTKW01000275.1:0-5726 GCF_011378745.1 Pseudoalteromonas sp. Z1A6 | reverse complement strand
CCATGTTAGGAATTAACCTAACATGGGCTTTTTTACTCTCGCTATTTTATAACATGCTTTTGGTAAGCACTTTATAAAGTGTTTATAAAGAAAGCTCTTCTTTAGCGCGAGTTAAGTTGTGCGATACCATTGTACTTGTAGACATTTGGTTTGCTTCGTATAAATCAGCAAGGCCAGCAGTGTCGTTGTTCGCTTTTAAACGTGCAACACCACGGTTACTTAATGCAAACGATGTAAGTTGGCGTACTTTAAATTTAGGGCCATCTGCGTCTTTTAAAAGCGCAATTGCTTTAGTACAAATTGCTTCAGCCTCAGCGTAATTTTTTGACTTAACATTCAGTGCGCAGCTATTAAATGATTGCTCAAGTGGCTGTGGCGCTGTTGCAGTTTCAATAACCATTAATTTGTAATCACTTTGCTCAGCCATTGCAGCAGCTGAACATGTAAGTAGTGAGCTAAGAGCGATAGTTTTGATAAGAGTAAGTTTCATGGTCGTAGTCCTGTTGGTTAAGCCGTGCTTGTTGCCGACAACTGAACTTTAGAGAATTAACACAAAACCGACAAACGATTAAAACAAACCTAATAAGTGAATAAATCTAACCTATAGACTTTAGTCTAATTTAAAATAAATTTTTAATAAACTACAGCATATAATGTACTAAGTTAATATTCGAATGCATTTTTCTTCAATTATATCAAATACTATGTTTAATAAAGACATTTTACTATCGCGGTGAAATCAAAAAAGCCCATTAGCTAAGGCTAATAGGCTTCGATTAAATAACTTTATTACACTTTGGAGTAACGATAACTTCCTTTAATATTTGCAGCTAAGAAACCACCAACTGAGTCAGCGTCCCGTAAACCGTTAAACAAATGCTCTGGAACATCAAAGTACTGGTATGCACTTCCGTTATTAAATTCTACTTGAAGTGTAGTACTCTCTTCATCATAGCCAACTGCTGCTACATTACTAGAATCAACATTTATCATATTCATAATTATTTCCTTGTTATTTAACTTTATCAATTTTAGGGTTTTGTGATCTCCAAGTTTCAATGAGCTCTTCATAATTAGGATTAGGTTCCATATCAAGCCCCCATCCACCTGGGTTTTGTGAATCTTCAATAGGTACTTCATCATAAATGATAGGGTCTTGACTATCTGGACGCCTATTCTTCGGTGGAGCTTGAATGGTTGTCCGCATTGGAAGCTTAACTGCCTCACCCAATATTATTGCCTCGCCTGTCCTTAATATTGGCAGCATCCCCGTTAAACCATCTAAATTATCAGATATAGCCGATGTTATATGTCCTCTATCTGTAGCGTTTGATAATCTCAACGCAAAGAAAGTACCGCATTGTGAAAGTATTGTCGGGTTAATTTCCGATGGTCTTTGGCTCACAATCATAGCTCCAATACCATATTTCCGACCTTCTTTAACTATCCTTTGAACAATCTTAGATGCCATCCCTTTAGAGTCATAGTTTAAATATATATGCGCTTCTTCCATAACAATTAATAAAGGTCGATGACGGCCTCCTTGAGATAGGTTTCTAGCCCAAAATAGTGCCTCATAAAGCAATCGAAGTAACGCACCTATTGTTGTTTGTAAAATATCAGCTGGAATACCTGAGAGATCTAAAATGGTCACAGGCCTATCACTACCTATCCAATTTTTAAGTAATAAATTTAAATCATCTACAACTTTACCATCTTTATCTGGCAACCAATTATCAGGCTTAAAAATGAAATCATATCTTGGAATTCTAAGTTTTGTCCCTAACAATAAAAGCTGTTTTCCTATTTGATGCGATCCTGGTAAATAATTAATCTTAGCCTCACCAGCTCCAGTTTCCACATGTTTAAAAACAGGAGCGATTCCTTTAGAAGCATCACCAATTAAATCAATACCATTTGCATCTTTCTCATAAGCAAGGTTATCGATTGGTTGCATACCTGCTACTTTATAATATGTTCCAAACGTCTCAACATATAAGTCATACCATAACTGATGAATACTAAATGGGATTGGAGAATCTACACTGAGAGTATCAGCTGATGCCCCTTTTCTAGGCGATATTTTCAGCGAATCTAATTTAAGTTTTAGAACTCGTTCCATAACAACATTTTTGACTTTTTCGTCTTTAAATTCCCCAAAACTTATTTCGCACAATTCGTCAAAATTTAACGCCCAAAAGGGAATGTATAATTTTTTCTCTTTTAATTTTGATTTATAATTACCATCAATTTTATAAATGTAAGCTCTGTCTTGTAATGCTTGCCCGTATTCACCATGAAGGTCGAGCATGATCACTCGCGAAGATGGATATCTTTCAACATCTGACAATGCGTTCATAATGCTTGCCACTGTCGTAGACTTACCTGAGCCTGTTGTACCTACAACAGCAGAGTGCCGAGTAACCAATTTATTTACATCAACTAATGCGGGTATAGAGTCTGCATTGGAGACATGTCCAAGTTTTACAAAGTAAGGTTTATCAGGTTGCCCATAAATATTTTTAAGTTCTTTTTCTGATACTAGGTGGACTTCATCTCCTATAGTAGGGTATTGAGATAAGCCTCGTTGAAACAATCCATTTTTAGGACCTTCTCCTATTAGCTGAATTGTCATCCATCTATTACCGACAACCTCGTTTTCAATTTGGTTTTTAGGTACCGCACTTGCTCCAACCTGACTAATAATTCCAAACAAATTAATATAGCCAACTGGTATCCTAACAAAGCTACCGATTTGACCAACTCTGTACCCCTGCCCATCGATGTATACAAACCCAGTTAGTGACTCTGCTGATAGGGAAATACTGACTGATGTACCGCTGACATCTTGTACATCACCAAGATATGTTTCTTTATTAGACATCCTGTCCATCCTTTTGTGAACCGATTATCTTTTTTAGAAAATTGGTAAACACAGAAAAGTCACCAAGCTTAATTAATGTATTAACGTTTCCATCATTATCAGCTTTACTACTATCAATAAAGCTTCTGATATCGTAGTCGTCTTCATCATATTTTGGTGCGCTCCAAGAACCAGCATTTGTCCCAATTATTGCTTTATCATACGTCCAAACATTAAGGTTGTGTCTACTATTTGCTAACCTATAAGCTTCTGGATAGCGTTCAATTGCTTCTCCATTACTATCAAGTTCTAATTCGTTATTCCCATCCCTTAATTCGTATGTTGAAAACATAAGACTAAGCACCATTCCTGTTGGATTTGCTTTTAGTGCATTGACGATAGTGTCGTTCAAATGCCCATCATTGAATGAATAGCCTGATAAAATTAAAAGTGATGATTTTTTTCTTATAAACCTATTTAATTGGTCTATTAAAGCAAGATAAGGCATCTTCCTACTTTCTTCGTATTTAAGGTGTGATGGATATATTAAGTGTGATGCACCTTCTTTAATTTCAGAAGAGCGGTAGACTTTTTTAACATCTTTACCTTCTTTATCTTTTTCAGTTTCTTGATACCAATTAATTGATCCATGTATTTTCCAAAGCCTTGACCAATGTATAGGGATTAAAGAATCCTCGACAGCTCTTAAATCAAAAAAAGATCTTCGAGATCCAACAAAACCATCAAAATAAGGAACCTCTGAATCCTCTAATGCTTGCTCTATCAGTAAATCGTAATTTGTGGTAAATATTTCAACAGCTACTTTCCTATCTATAGATCCCATCCAGTTACACAAGCGATGGTAAGGTGTTTCTTGATCTGGTAGGGTCACATCAAGCTTTGCTACAATTACTGAACAAATTTTATTCTCTAGATCTAACAATTCACTCTCAGTTAACCCCCTTACAACCCCTCCTTTCGATACCAATAATAGACTCCTTAAAAAGCTAAGAATGTCTTCTATATTTTCTACATTTTTTCCAGCTTCTTGGAGTACCTTTAGTAGCAATTGATATTGAGTATTAGCTTTAAATTGCTCATTGATATGAATAGTAAGGTTTTTAACATCAGGAATTAACGGCCATTGGTCATTAGGCATATTTACGGATAAAGGACAGCCAGCTGAAATAAAAAAACCAATTGCTTCATTATCTTGAGATAACGACTGCCTAAGATATTTCAAATGCCTAACTGGATCATGATAATCGTGCATATTACTTCGCTTCCATTCTATTAATTAAATTTTATATATTTATGCTTTAACCAAATTATTACTTGTCATCAGAAGAACTGGCATCACTCAATTCATCAAACTTAGCAGCCATCGTTGGATTACGACGTGTTAGCTTTTTAATTGTGACGTCCTGTGATTTATCATTGGCAAGACGAAGGTTTCTGTCTGTACTCATTAACGCATTTTTGGTTTTTTGCAGGTGGTCAATAGATTTATCAATTTCATCAATTGCTGTTTGAAATTTTCTGGATGCTAAGTCATAGTTTTTAGCGAAAGCTGTTTTGAATGAATCTAGATCGTTTTCAAAATTTGTTATATCTACACTCTGTGCTTTAACTAGGGCAAGTTCAGTTTTGTATTCAAGTGATTTCATAGATGCATTACGTAGTAACGTAATGATTGGAAGGAAAAATTGTGGACGGACTATATACATTTTTGGATAACGGTGAAAAACATCTACAATTCCTGAGTTATAAAGCTCACTCTCTGGTTCAAGAAGAGAAACTAAAACGGCATACTCACAGCCTTTCTCTGTCCTGTCTTTATCTAACTCTTTGAGAAAATCCTCGTTCCTTTTTTTAGTTACCGTAGTATCCATTTCGTTTTTCATTTCAAACATGATTGATACTATTTCAGTACCGGCTTCATCCGTATCACGAAAAATATAATCACCTTTGCTTCCTCCACGAGCATCATTATCTTTTTCAAAATAAGCTCTTGGAAAGGCGGTCGATCTTATACGATTAAATTCAGTATCACAGTGTTGCTCAAGCGTTTCACCTACCATTTTGGTAGACATTCGGGCTTTCATATCACGGAGACGCTCAATAGCATCATCACGATCTTTTATCTGTGTTTCATATTTATCTTTGAGAGATTTTTCAGCGATTTGCTTTTCAAGTTCGGCGTGCTTCAAACTACTTTTTAATTCGTCCCGTTCTTTTTCAACTAAATTTACTGCGCCACTAATAGCCACTTTTTGCTCTAGTTGAATATTATCTAGTCTGGTTTTTAATTCCTGAATTTCTTTATCTTTTGTAGCCGTTGTTACCTGTATTTCATTCGTAAGTTTCGCCGAGGCAAGTTCAGAACTTGTTTGTTTATCTCGTTTAGCCTGTTCAAGTTCATTAGCTAGTGCATCCCTTTCCTTTTGAACATTACTTAAGGCTTCAGTTACGGCTAGTTTTTTTGAAACTTCTCCAGTTTCTAATAAAGATTTTAACTCTTGTATCTCAGAATCTTTAGCTGTGGCTGCTTTTTGCATTTCATTGCTAATTTCACTTTTAGCAAGTTGAACTGCATTCAACTTTTCCTTTTCGGCTAATTCAAGCCTATTGTGTAACTGCTGCTCAAAATCATCATCGCGAACTTGTTTCAAAATATCAGCATATCCTGCTTCATCAATTTTGAATGCTTTTTTGCAGTGTGGGCATATGATTTCATGCATGCTTTATTCTTCCTTAATATGATAAAAATCAACTTCCATTCAACCGATTTAAATAACTTAACAGTTAAAAAAGTTAATAACAATTGTTTATAAAGCAATCTAAAAGTTCTTATTAACCGCAG
>NZ_WTKW01000274.1:0-5762 GCF_011378745.1 Pseudoalteromonas sp. Z1A6 | reverse complement strand
ATCATCTCATAAAAATAAGAAAGCTTGTTATAACAAGTCAATGAAAGAAATTAGACCACCGTAACTGGTGGTTTTTTCTTGCCTAAAATAAAATCCCTCGCCTTAGATTATATAAAAAGGTACACCCCTCAAAGTAGCTCAACTTTACTTGTTGATATACTCGCAAATTAAATATATCTTGATGTACATAAACTTATTATATTCTAATTGAAAGACCAACCCAGCTAGGAGAACAGTTATGCTGACGCGTGTAGAAAAAGCTCAACAAAAATGGGGTGGTAGCCACACAGTAATTGATAAATGGCTAAACGAACGCCAAGACCTTATTGTACTTTATTGCAAAATTGCAGGTTTTACGCCGTACGAAAAACAAGATCAAGCATTGCCAGAGCCAAAACTAATTGAATCATTTTGCCAACTTTTAATGGATTACCTATCTGCGGGCCATTTTGAAGTGTATGACGATATAGCAAAAGCATGTGAAAAAAAGGGCTTACAGAGCCAAGAGCTTGCAAACTCTATTTACCCGCGTATTTCCAGTACAACCGACATAGCGTTAGATTTTAATGATAAGTACGCTGAAGTAGACAAAGAAGACTTGTTAAAGGGTTTTGATGATGACTTGTCTGTTATTGGTGAGGCATTAGAAGCACGCTTTGCACTTGAAGATGAGCTTATTGATAACTTGTTTTCTAATCACGCAAACTAATATGTTATTTACGCATATTAAAAAAGGGACCTAAGGTCCCTTTTTGCATTTACACAATAAACTTATTATTGTGCTGGTGCTTCTTCATTTTGAATTTCAAGTAATTCAACTTCAAATACAAGTGTTGAATTAGCTGGAATCTTACCTAAGTCACGGTCGCCGTAAGCAAGTTCTGAAGGAATAGTGAACTTGTACTTAGAACCCACTGACATAAGTTGTAAACCTTCAGTCCAACCAGCAATTACGCGGTTAAGAGGGAAAGTTGTAGGTTCGTTACGTGCATATGAGCTATCAAACTCAGTACCGTCTAATAAAGTACCTTTGTAGTGTACTTTAACTACGTCTGTTGCTACTGGCTTTTCGCCATCGCCTTCGCTAAGTACTTCATACTGCAGGCCAGACTCAGTTACTGTAACGCCTTCTTTTTTAGCGTTGTCAGCTAGGTATTTAACACCCGCTTCTTTGCTTTTTTCAGACTCTACTTTTGCTTTTTCTTCTTGCTTAGTACGTACTGATGTATCTAGTTCAGTTAATACTTCGCGAATTTTTTCTTCGTCAATTTTTGCATTACCAGCAAGTGCATCTTCAAAACCACGGATTAGAAGTGCTTGGTCTAGCTCAATACCAATTTCTGTTTTGTCTGCTAGGTCTTTATTTAAAAAGTTACCTACAGATGCACCAATACCGTATGCTTGTTGCTGTTCTACAGTGTCTAATTTAACTTCAGCTTGTTCTTTTTTTGCTTCTTGATTACAAGCTGTAAGCGCTAAAACTGACGCTGCAATCAATGACAATCTAATCGTCTTTTTCATTTTAAATCTCCGACACACTTTGCAGTTGTCATTTTAATGTATTATTACTAGTTAAAGATTAACGGCCCACATGATAGGCTGCTTGTTTAATGACTAAATTCCACATTGTTAGCTAAACTAAAAACATATCCAGTGATTAGACAAACAACCTAGGCATTTAACGCGTCCTAGTCTAACCTCTCAGTCACTAAGAGTTAAGGGGAAATACCTGTAATATGTCGATATTTCGTACTTTTTTAATCGTATTTAGCTGTTTTTTAGCCATCGCCTGTACCGATAAAAAACAACACGCTGTAGCAAGTTACGAACATGCTGCACAAGGTGCGTTTTCATCAACACTTTCAAACGATGGTAAATACAGTTTGATCTCCTCTATCAACCATGGGGTCGCCCTGTGGGATAATCAACAGCAGGTACTAAAATACCAATGGTTTCAGCAGCAAGATCAAGACAGTTTGGTATACGCCGTTGCTATTGCTTTTGATAACAGCGTGGCTGTTACCGCCGAAAAAAACACGTTTGCTGTGTGGGATATAGCCACAGGCAAAAATAAAGGTTATTACAAAATACAAAAAGCCAGTATTCGCGATATTGCTATTAGCAATCAAGGCCGTAGTGTTTTATACGGCCGTAGCGACGGCGTTGTCGTATTTGTAAACCTAGAAACCGGACGTCGTATTGAGTTTTTAGGTCATCAAGATAAAGTTAACACCGTTGACCTATCACCTAACGGACGCTACGCCTTAAGTGGCTCTAACGATTATGTTGCTTACTTTTGGGATACACGTACAGGGCAAGTAATTCATCGTTTTAATCACCCAACGCGTGTTACCCAAGTGACGCTCGATCCACAGGGTCGCTATGCGTTTACGGCCGACAGTATGGCACAAGCAAATGTATGGAAGCTGACTACAGGTGATCTTGTGAGTAAACTGAAGTATATTGCGCGTCAGAAAATTTTTACTGCTGTGCGTTTTAACGAACAAGGCACTTTGCTTGCAACCGGCTCGCCAAATAAGCGCGTAGATTTGTGGCAAATACCAAGCGGTGAAAAGATTCAAACTTGGCAGGTTACCCCGCGCGAAGGCAGTAAGCCTAAATCGGCGGTGGTGCTAGATGTGACATTTACAGATAACGGTAAGTCGTTGTTAACCGAAAGCTCCAGCGGTATCGCAGAGCGATTTATTATACGAGAGAATAATGAACACAATTGAACATCGCTTAATGGAACTTGAAGCCAAAGTGGCTTTTCAAGACGAAACGATTGAAGTCTTAAATGATGAAATAAAAGTGCACCAGCAACTGTTAGCAAAAATGAAACGCCAAACTGAGCTGCTAGCAGAGAAGATTAAAGAGTCGCAGTCATCATCGTCTATGATGTCTGAAGCACCTGAGCCGCCTCCACCGCATTACTAAAACCGGTAAAAATTAGGCAATAAAAAACCGGGTTAGTCGCCCGGTTTAAATACACCAATTACTTGTTCAAATTGGCGAGTAGACGCCTGAACAGCGTTATCGGGTTGCGCCATTTTATGACCACACTCAACACACTCTACTTTTTCAACATCATGTTCTCTGTATAGCATCATAGTATCCATGGCTTTGCAGTCAGGGCACGATGCACCAGCAATAAATCGCTTCTTTTGTCTCACAACATTTTTCCTGTGGTTTGAACTGCCGCTATTTTATCGTATAACTTCACTTGTTGATACGCTTGATAAGAGCATTAAGTTCTATGTTATGATAGCGCCAACTTAACAAGGGCACAGCAAAGTAACGCATTCATGATCCAAATCTCAGAAATAGAACTACTTCGTGGCGGTAAAGCCTTATTAAAAAACGCATCAGCTACGTTATTCCCAGAGCACAAAGTAGGCCTTGTTGGCGCTAATGGCTGCGGAAAATCAACGTTATTTGGTTTACTAAAATCAGAACTGCAATTAGATGCCGGTAACTGCAGCATTCCAAAAGATTGGTCTATTGCCTCTGTTAAGCAAGAGACACCTGCACTTGAAATAAGCGCGATTGATTATGTACTTCAAGGCCACCCAGAATACTACGCAATGCGCATAGCACTGCGTGAGGCCGAGAAAAACAACGATGGCGACACACAAGCCAAAGTACATATTCAGCTTGAAAACATTAAAGGCTACAGCATTGAATCAACCGCCGGTGAGCTATTACACGGCTTAGGCTTTGCCAATAACCTTATAGAAAACCCTGTCAGCTCATTTTCGGGTGGTTGGCGTATGCGTTTAAACCTTGCCCAAGCATTAATACGCGACGCCGATTTACTACTTCTTGATGAGCCAACAAATCACCTTGATTTAGATGCCGTTTATTGGCTTGAGCGTTTTTTACGTGCTTATACCGGCACCCTTGTACTTATATCACATGACCGTGAGTTTTTAGATGCGGTGGTTGATCAAATTTGGCACGTAGATAAGCAGCTTATCAACGTGTACAAAGGTAACTACTCGCAGTTTGAACGCCAAAAAGCAGAGCGCTTGCTACAACAACAAGCGATGTTTGATAAGCAACAAGATCAAATTGCGCACCTTGAGCAGTTTATAACGCGCTTTAAAGCAAAAGCCAGTAAAGCTAAACAAGCACAAAGCCGTGTAAAAGCACTTGAACGCATGGAAAAACTAGCGCCAGCACATGCCGACTCGCCATTTAACTTTGAGTTTGCAGAGCCAAAAGCATTACCAAACCCACTAATGACAATAGATAAAGCCAAAGCGGGTTATGGTGACGTCACTATTTTAAATAATATAGAGCTAAACCTTGTACCAGGTAGCCGAATTGCTTTACTTGGTCGAAATGGCGCGGGTAAATCAACGTTAATTAAACTGCTTTCTGGTGATTTAGAGCCGCAAGCGGGCGAAGTTATTCAGCACCATGGATTAAATATTGGTTATTTTGCGCAGCATCAGCTTGAATCTCTTGATTTAAAAGCCAGTGCAATAACGCACATACAACGACTAGACCCAAAAGCCACTGAACAATCACTACGTGACTTTTTAGGCGGCTTTGCCTTCATTGGCGATAAAGCGCTTGAGCCTGTAGCCCCGTTTTCGGGCGGCGAAAAAGCACGTTTAGTACTTGCCATGTTGGTATATCAAAAACCAAACTTATTACTACTCGATGAGCCAACTAACCACCTTGATTTAGAAATGCGCCATGCACTTGTTATGGCACTACAAGGTTTTGAAGGCGCTATGGTTACCGTATCGCACGATCGCCATATGCTTAAAAATACCGCCGATGAGTTTTACTTAGTAGATGACGGCAAAGTAACCCAGTTTGGTTACGACCTAGATGCATATTACCAATGGCTACTTAATGCGAATAAA
Source organism: Pseudoalteromonas sp. Z1A6 (assembly GCF_011378745.1). Lineage (NCBI taxonomy): Bacteria > Pseudomonadati > Pseudomonadota > Gammaproteobacteria > Alteromonadales > Pseudoalteromonadaceae > Pseudoalteromonas > Pseudoalteromonas sp. Z1A6. The sequence continues at coordinate 885 of NZ_WTKW01000274.1, read as the reverse complement.
GAAGCGGTTAAAGCGCAGCAAACCGACGAGCCTAAAGCAAACCCAGGTGTTAATCGTAAGGAGCAAAAGCGCTTAGAGGCTGAGTTTAGAAAAGCCATTCAGCCACTTAAAAAGCAAATTGAAAAGCTTGAAAAGCAACTCGATAAATTCACCGCCGAATTAAGTGAAGTTGAAGTGACCTTAGGTGATAACGAAATGTACAACGACGACAACAAAACCAAGCTTAAAGAGTTATTAGCCAAGCAAGCAACCCTTACGCCAAAACTTAACGACGTTGAAGAAGAGCTTCTTATGGCACTTGAAGAAATGGAAGAAAAAGAACAGGCATTCACCGATGAACTTGCTCAATAGCGACCATTTTTGGCAGTTTGCGTGCACTTTGTACGCAAAGCCTGAGCAACAAACAACCTTGCTGGCACTACAAAACCAGCAAGGAAAAAACGTTAATTTATGCTTATTGCTACTTTATTTAGATTCATTAAATTTAAGTATTAATACCCAACAGCTAAATGAGTTAACGCAAGTAGTTAGTGAATTTGATACTTATGCATTACAGCCTCTGCGCGCTGCTCGTAGCTATTTAAAAGCTAACCAGAATACGATAAGTGATTACGCCACAATACGCGCAGAGTTACTAAGCACTGAGCTAAAGCTTGAAAAACAACAGCAACATATGTTGATTGAAGCAGTAAATGAGTTTGAATTAATCGAGCATGCAGAACCAAACAATATTGAGCTGTATATGAAAGCCACTTAGGCTGCGACTTTTTATACCCTCCTCCACTGCTCATTCTATTTTCTTTGTGCAAAAAACCTTTAAGTAATTTATTCACAAAGAGGTTAAGAGGCGCTTCGCTTTTAGAGGAAAACAAACTAGATTACTTA
>NZ_WTKW01000273.1:0-5765 GCF_011378745.1 Pseudoalteromonas sp. Z1A6 | reverse complement strand
GAAATAAAAAATAACTTATACGGTCTAGGTTACTTCAGCGTTTATTAATATTTATTTAAGGAAGTTTTATGACAGGCTCAATCAATTCTGATGTTCAAAACCGTTTACAATGGTCACTTTTATCTTTGCGTTTAGGCGTATTTATTGTAATGGTTATGTGGACGTTTGATAAATTCGTAAATCCTGGTCATAGCGCACGTATTTTTGAACATTTTTACGGTATTAGTGGCTCATCTGATATTGTTGCTTATGTAATTGGTGCTCTTCAACTTGTTTTAGTGTTGGCATTTTTAGCGGGTATTAAAAAGCGCGTTACTTACGGTATCATTTTTGTAATGCACGGCTTATCTACGCTTTCTTCGTACAATCAGTATATAGACGGTTTTAACAACTTATTATTCTTTACAGCGTGGCCAATGTGGGCAGCGTGTTTTGCACTTTACTTACTACGTGACCAAGACGTTAAGTTTACTGTAAAGTAATCAAAACTAATCGTTATAAGCCGACAGAGCTGTAACTAAAAAGTACACGGGGCTAAGTTATTTACTACTTCGGCCCCGTATATAGCCTTTCGGCAATTCTCCTCGTAACCCAATTTCTTAGTCATCCTTTTAAAATAAATTTTTCATTTTATTTCAGTCTCAATATTGCGTTAGATCAAATTTAATACATTTTTAAGAACAATATCGACTGCTTTAGTTTATGTTAGCTATACGGTTAGTCGGTTTTAAAAATTATTCAACTCAATGTTGTATAGAAGGCTTGCATGAAAAAGGTCAAAATCTCATCAGTACATCAATCACCAAACCGTTCAGCAAATAAATCAACAAACAATCAAAATAGTGATGAATGGAGTAACCTCGATTTAGCACAATTTCAAGAAAAACTAAAAACATCACCCGACGGGTTAAGCCAAATTGACGCAACACAAAGATTGGTACAATACGGGCCTAACGAACTAGTCGAAGAAAAAACAAACTTATTACTCAAATTTTTATCTTACTTTTGGGGGCCAATACCGTGGATGATCGAGGCCGCTATTATTTTATCAGCACTTGCTAAACACTGGGCTGATTTTTTTATTATTCTTGTATTATTGTTGTCCAACGTATTGGTTGGCTTTTGGGAAGAGCACCAAGCGGGCAATGCAATTGCTGCATTAAAAGCAAAATTAGCAAATAAGGCGAGAGTACGCCGCGATACTCAATGGCAAAACTTAAATGCCAGTGACCTTGTGCCAGGCGATGTTATAAGAATGCGTATGGGCGATATAGTGCCTGCTGATGCGCGTTTGTTAGATGGCGATACAGTAGAGGTCGATCAATCATCACTTACGGGTGAGTCGTTACCGGTTATAAAGTCGGCGGGTGAAACTGTTTATTCGGGATCTATTATCCGCCAAGGTGAAATAGAGGCAATAGTATACGCGACCGGTGCAAATACCTTTTTTGGTAAAACAGCACAGTTAGTACAAGGGGAGCGAACTGCAAGTCATTTTCAGCGTGCGGTGCTTAAAATTGGTAATTATTTAATAATGCTTGCTGCGGCTTTAGTACTGCTTATAGTTATTGTTGCTTTGTTTCGCGATGATCCAATGATCACCACATTACAGTTTGCACTCGTATTAACTGTTGCTGCAATACCAGTTGCAATGCCAACAGTGCTATCAGTTACTATGGCTGTAGGCGCTCGTTTATTGGCTAAAAAGCAAGTGGTTGTAACACGTTTAGCTGCAATTGAAGAGCTAGCGGGTGTTGATATTCTTTGTTCTGATAAAACCGGCACATTGACACAAAACCTATTAACGTTGGGTGACCCGTTTTATATCGAAAACTCAATAAATAAAGGCTCTGCTGAGCAAGTTATATTGTACGCGGCATTAGCATCTCGCTCAGAAAATAACGATCCGATTGACTTAGCAGTATTACAAAGTGTAAAAGCTGAGCAGTATCTAGATTCTTATCATATAGAACATTTTCAGCCATTTGATCCTGTGAGCAAACGTACTGAAGCATTAATTAAAAATGCTGATGGCAAAACGTTTAAAGTGACCAAAGGTGCACCGCAGGTTATTTTAGCTTTGTCGGCTAATATTGAGGCAGTTAAAACTCAAGTTGAGGCATCAATAGATGAATTTGCAGCACGTGGGTTTCGCTCTTTAGCGGTTGCTAAAACAGACGAGCAAGGTAAATGGCAATTTATAGGCGTATTGCCACTTTTTGATCCACCGCGTGAAGAAGCAATACAAACCATTGCCGATGCAAAAGAAATGGGTATGAGTGTTAAAATGGTCACGGGCGACCAAGTAGCCATTGCGCGCGAAACTGCAAGTAAACTGGGTTTAGGGACAAACATTCTTGATGCTAGTGGATTTGGTGCAACTGAGTATCATCAAGCCACACAGTTAGATGATTCTATCGAGAGTGCTGACGGATTCGCACAAGTATTCCCTGAGCATAAATACCATATTATTGATGTGCTTCAGCATAGAGGGCACATTGTTGGCATGACAGGAGATGGCGTAAATGATGCGCCAGCACTTAAAAAAGCTGACTGTGGCATTGCTGTATCGGGTGCTACAGATGCAGCGCGTTCAGCAGCATCAATTGTGTTAATGACCGATGGCTTGTCGGTTATTATTGATGCAGTTAAAGAAAGCCGAAAAATATTTCAACGCATGAACAGTTACGCTATTTACAGGGTTGCTGAAACACTGCGCGTACTACTCTTTATGACAATGGCGATATTAATTTTTAACTTTTATCCGTTAACAGCAGTCATGATTGTAATGCTTGCTTTACTTAACGATGCCGCCATTTTGTCTATTGCATACGACAATGTGCATTATCAAAATAAGCCCGAGACATGGAATATGCGGCTCGTTTTAGGTATTGCATCTGTGCTGGGAATTGTAGGGCCAATTGCAGCCTTTGGTTTATTTTACTTAGGAGATAAAGTATTTGAACTCGACCGTCCTCATCTTCAAACATTAATGTACTTATTACTTTCTGTAGCGGGGCATTTGACTATATTTTTAGCGCGTACCCGAGGTCCATTTTGGTCTATTAAACCGTCTGCTATATTAATGGTCGCCGTATTTGGCACGCAAGTTATAGCAACACTTATTGCTGTTTATGGTGTGTTTATGACCCCACTAGGATGGGGATGGGCACTTGCTGTGTGGGCATATGCTTTGGTGTGGTTTTTTATTAACGATGGTTTAAAGCTAGTGGCGTATCGAATTTTTGATCCGACAGAAGCACCCTTACTAGAGAAGAGTTAGCATATAGGCTTAAAAAAATGGTTATAAGCCAAGTGGCTTATAACCAATAGTACACAAGGGAGTGTATATAAGGTGGTTCAATTATTTGTGAGTAAAGTTACTCACAAATAAAAAGTATTAGTGCATTGCATCATTATACTGCTTTGCCAAGCTTTGTTTTTGCCCTTCGGTTAGTGCTTTACCCGCTAATTGAAATACTTCGTGTTCTTCTTCACTTAAATGATGATGTACTAAATGATGCAGTTTTTTAGCTGCAACTAACCATGCAGACGAGCTCATTTCGGTATCTTCAAGTTGTTCAATTAATTCATCAATTTCGTGATGTTCAGCTACGCTGTGGCGCGCTTTTTCATGAGTTAAGTCATCAAACATAAGTGGGTTGTAAAAGTAACGTTCTTCAAACTTTGCGTGTTGTTCTAGTTCTGTTTTTAGCTCGTCCATTAGCGTGTGGCGCTGCTCTGTGTCGCCGTGCGTTTGAATAAGCGCATCTACCAATTCTCGTTGTTTGTCATGGTCATGACGTAGTGCTTCAAAAATATTCATAACTAATCCTTTTACAATTTATTTGCTTATATCACTAACTAGCAAACTAAATGCCAAATATTAAGTTGATGTATTTTATTGCTTTTATTTTGATTTTTTATTTTTGGGCTGCTATCACTGTAAATTTTACAGTGATATGAATGCAATAATTTCAGGCTTTTACGTAGTTCAATTATAGAAGTGAGTATAAATCCCTACAGAACCTTACAAATATTTACTGGTTGTTTATTTTATTGCAGTGATAAAGTAGCAACATTATTTAGGTACAATCTATATGTATTACTCCCACATATAATACCAATCGGTATAAATGCAGGTAGCACGTTAACTTAATAGGATAGTTTAAGGATGAACACAAAAAGCCCCATCGCCGCATTATTGCTGTGCGCTTTACTAAGTGCTTGTAGTACTGCCCCACGTTCTGACCCTAACTTATGCATTGAAGAGGCTGAAACGGTTGATCGAAATGGCGCTCAAACAAGCTCAGAAGTTTATAATCAATGCATTAGCGCACAAATTAAAAAGGATGAAAAAAATGACACTTTTTTTGATGCTATCGGTACGTTCTTTTTTGAATTTTTTGTAATGGTGGTAGAAAGTAAATAGGCTAACTTGCAGCTGTAATTTAAATTAAATAAGTTGCGTAAAAATAGGATTAGTTATGAAGCAATTATTGATAGCAATTCCACTTTTTTTATTACTAAGCGCTTGTGCGGCAAAGCCTTACGCAGGCTCGGCAAAATGTATGGAACAAGCAGATATTGCATACGAAACCGATACACGTAAAAATGAGACATTAGATAATGAATGCAAAGCTGCAAAAGTAAATACGCCTAATAAAGAGCTTGAGAATCATGGCTTGGTTGATCGAAGCCTTTTACAGCTAATGGTTAGTTTTTTAAATAGCGTATTTTAATAGTAAAAATATAATTAAATAAGGTATGTATGAGGGAAGAACTAAGAGCAAAAATAATTACCGTATGCGATAAAAAAATAGCCAGCAAAGGCGAAAATGTAGGGCTTTCTTTTTATGCATTTTTTGCTAATAAAAACGACGACCCAGAGCTACTTATGGAAGCTGCTACTTGGTGGATACACACCCATAAATTAGATCATTTTGTAAAAGCACATAAAATTAAACAAATGGTTTTAGACGGACTTTAGTCAAGTAAATGAGCCAATACTTTTAGCTGTGCTTATTTAATCAACAACGACTTGGTTTCTTCCGTTTTCTTTTGCTTTATAAAGTAATTTATCTGCATGCTTAATAAGAACATCTAGTGTGCTTTTTAAAGAGCCACTTACAGAGGCCCCTGCACTAAAGGTGATTTTTGTATCACTAGGAAAGTCTTCTATATTACTGCAATGCTTGGCGAAGCTAATGGCGAGTCGGTTAAATATATCGCGAATTATTCGTTCATCAACCGTATTTAGTGCAAATAACCATTCTTCGCCGCCGTAACGACCAAACTGATGATCATTACATAGTGTTTCTTTTGCAGCTTTTGCAAAGGCAATAAGAACTAAATCTCCAACATCGTGACCAAAATGGTCGTTAACTTTTTTAAAGTAGTCTAAGTCAACAATTGCTATCGTCATTTTACCTTCACCAAGCTTTGCTTCTGCTGCGCGCATTATTCCTCTGCGATTAGGGCAATTTGTTAGATAATCTGTTAATGAAATATCGTGATATTTTTGACGTTGTCGAGCTTGCCGATAAAATAAAAATAATGAAGCAATCACTAAAATAAATGCAATAGCAGCGCTGAGTCGCCAAATTATTTTTTGTTGATATTCTTCTTTAGCTTGTAGCTCACTAATGTCTTTTGCGTACTCTAGTTGCTGTATTTTGTCTTCTTTTTCTTTTACTTCAAACTGTATCTGTAGTGTTTTTATATTATTTTCACTGGTTGCTTCGTAGTGCTTTTTTGTATAAAGG
>NZ_WTKW01000272.1:0-5774 GCF_011378745.1 Pseudoalteromonas sp. Z1A6 | reverse complement strand
AGCCAGAGCTTGAAGAAGAGCCAGAGCTTGAAGAAGAGCCAGAGCTTTTAGAAGAACTTGAGCCTTTAGAAGAGCCTGAGCTTGAAGAAGAACCAGAACTTGTAGAAGAGCCAGAGCTTGAAGAAGAGCCTGAGCTTGAAGAAGAGCCAGAGCTTGAAGAAGAACTTGAGCCTTTAGAAGAGCCTGAGCTTGAAGAAGAGCCAGAGCTTGAAGAAGAACCAGAACTTGTAGAAGAGCCTGAGCTTGAAGAAGAGCCTGAGCTTGAAGAAGAACCAGAGCTTGAAGAAGAACCAGAACTTGAAGAAGAGCCAGAGCTTGCAGAAGAGCCTAAGCTTGAAGAAGAGCCAGAACTTATAGATGTAACGGTTGATGATTTTTCAGACACATCAGAGTCGCTTCTTGATCCTGAAGATGCACTTGAAGAATACACAGATGATACTTTAAAGAGCGTTGATGAGCTTTTAAGTGAGCTACAACAGGCCACTGATGACGACTATATAGAAACACCTGATTGGTCTTTAGATGAGCTTGATGATGATCTTGAAGAAATAGAAGTTGATCTTGGTGACGATCCGCTAGCGGGCGACGATGACTCAGATCTTACTGAAATTGAAGAGCAGCTTGATAGCGAGCTTGTAACGCCAAGTGAAGAGTTGGATGAATATCCTGAACTTGAATTAGACGATGATCAATCATTATTAGAGAATGAGCCTTCGTTTGAGCCGCAAGAGCTTAAAGGAGATGCATCGGGTGATGAAAATGCAGTAGCACTTAGTCAAACAGAGAAAGATCTCGCAAATGCGCTTATGGCAGATGGTGATTTAGATAGTTTAGAAGATGATTTTGATGATGAACTATTAATTGATAATGACTTCTCTGAATTAGAAACTGAAACGGAGATTGAAGATGAGTCGCTTGATGATGATTTACTTCAAGAAATTAATAATGAGGTTGATTCTGTTGAACCACCAAGTATTGAAGATGACATCAAACCTCTTAACCTTGATGAAGTTCAAGAAACATTAGAAAGTGAGTTGCCATTTATCCCTGAAGAATTACAAGGGGATGATTTAGATGGTGAGGCACCGGGAGTCGCTTCCAGCCAAGCTGAGCAAGATTTAGCAAACGCACTTATGGCAGATGCTGATTTAGATAGTTTAGAAAATGATTTTGATGATGAGATTTTAATTGAAAATGATTTTTCTGAATTAGATGCTGAATTTGACGAAGATAGTTTAGAGCAAGCGCTAACTGATGAGTTATCAGACGAATCGCAAGAGCAAACAAATGCAGAGCGCGAAGCACAGTTAACAAGCTTAGATGAAGTGGGTAGCACTGATATTAGCTCTGACGATGAACTTGATGAAGAGTTTATGTCGAATTTGACGCAAACTGATTTTGATTCATTACTTAGTGAGTTAGCAGAGCCTGAAGACTTAAGTGTTGATGACAGCAGTGAATTTGATGTTGACTTTGACAGCTTGCTAAAAGAAGACTTAGAGACAGATGATTCATTAACTACAACAGAGTCACTTGTTGAAGGTAGTGATGTTGAGCAACTTGATAATGACGAATTTGTAGATATTGATTCATTATTAGAAGAAAGTGACGACGCTGAACTTGAACACGAACCTTACACCGACGTTAATATGGATGTCGGTTTGAGTGAGTTTGATGCATTACTTGCAGGTGATAACCCAACGGATGTTGATGCTGAAAGTGGTGGCTACTCAGCTAAACTTGATTTAGCGCGTGCTTATATTGAAATTGATGATTTTGATTCTGCGCTTAAAGTTATTGAGGATGTCATTAACAAAGGTCCTGAAGAAGTTCAAGAGGAAGCACTTAGCTTAAAAGCTAAACTAAAATAATTAAAATGTTTATAAGAACCCGTATCTAGCTTAGCTAAATACGGGTTTTTTTATGTGTATTGGTTTGATTACGACAGGTCTCCTTTTATTGCATCGTTAGATAGCATAAAATGCCTCGTTCATTAGCACAGTAGGTAAAACGGTAATTATGCGAGTAGCACTTGGAGTTGAATACAACGGCGCACGTTATAGTGGTTGGCAGCGTCAATCACATGTAAATAGCGTACAGCAAGAAGTAGAAAAAGCGTTGTCGCGTATTTGTAATCATCCTGTTGAAGTTATATGTGCAGGGCGTACAGATGCTGGTGTGCACGGTACAGGCCAAGTAATACACTTTGAAACGCAAGCCGATCGCGATATGGTCGCATTTACACTAGGTATGAATACTTTAATGCCTAAAGATATTGCTATTCGCTTTGCCCAACCGGTTGCTGATGACTTTCATGCCCGTTTTAGTGCTACAGCTCGTCGTTATCGCTATGTTATTTATAACTCCCCCCTACGAGGTGCGGTATTAAACGAGGGGGTTACGCATTTTCATCATCATCTTGATGAAACAAAGATGCAAGAGGCGTGTCAGTACTTAATAGGTAAACACGATTTCACCTCTTTTAGAGCGATACATTGCCAAGCGAATACACCGACAAGAACAATTCATCATCTGTCGGTACAGCGCCAAGGTACTTACGTTATTATTGATATTAAAGCGAATGCATTTTTACATCACATGGTACGTAATATCACAGGCAGCTTAATGGATGTTGGTTTACATAAACAACAACCTATATGGATAAAAGAGCTACTTGATTGTAAAGAACGCGCAAAGGCCAGTGCTACCGCTAAGGCTGCTGGTTTGTATTTAGTGGATGTTGACTACCCTGAGCAATTTAATATTCCTCAAACACCTTTAGGCCCTTTATTTTTGCCTGATATAGATGTGGTATAAGTACTTTTTATGAGCACTTTTAACTACTAAGACCAGTTTTTTATACCGCGTTAGTGTAATTCATGTTTTAATTGAAAAAATTTGTCTGCTAATTGCTATTAGCAGGCTCGCGACACAGAACAGTATTAAGAGAGTTGCAAATGAGTTGGCTAGAAAAAATCTTACCTAAAACGACAAAATCATCAGGTCGTAAAGAAATCCCAGAAGGTGTTTGGGCTAAGTGTACATCGTGTGATTCAATTTTATATAAAGCTGAATTAGAAAAGTCGTTAAACGTATGTCCTAAGTGTGATCACCACATGCGTGTTAGTGGCCGTAAGCGCCTAGAGCACTTTTTAGATGAAGGTGATCGTCAAGAGCTTGGTACACAACATGAGCCTAAAGACATTCTTAAGTTTAAAGATTCTAAGAAGTACTCTGACCGTATCAGTGCAGCCCAAAAAGCAAGTGGTGAAAAAGATGCACTTGTCGCTATGAAAGGCCGATTAAAAGGTATTCCAGTGGCAGCGGTAGCATTTGAGTTCTCATTTATGGGTGGTTCAATGGCTTCTGTTGTTGGCGCTCGCTTTGTTGATGCTGTTGATCAATGTTTAGAGCATAACATGCCGCTTATTTGTTTTTCTGCATCAGGCGGAGCACGTATGCAAGAAGCGCTTATGTCGCTTATGCAAATGGCTAAAACAAGTGCTGCACTTGCAAAAATGACGGAAAAAGGTCTTCCATTTATTTCAGTAATGACCGACCCGACAATGGGTGGTGTATCTGCATCACTTGCTATGCTGGGTGATATTAACGTTGCTGAACCTAAAGCGTTAATTGGTTTTGCAGGTCCTCGTGTTATTGAGCAGACTGTTCGCGAAACATTACCTGAAGGTTTTCAGCGTAGTGAATTTTTGCTAGAACATGGTGCAATTGACATGATTATTGACCGCCGTGAAATGCGCGATACCCTTGCACGCATTTTAGCTAAATTTATGAACTTGCCTTCTACGGAACAAGAGCATAGAGTAGCGTAAATTTCAGCTTTACTGATTACACGCTATGACAAAAACAATTCCTAGCCAATCATCAAGCCTTGATGATTGGCTTTTTTATTTAGAAAGTGTTCACCCAGCTAACATTGCAATGGGCCTAGAACGAGTTGCTAATGTTGCCAACAATATTGGCCTTTTAAACACTCCAAGTAAAATTATTCTTATTGCCGGTACAAACGGTAAGGGCACCACTGCACGTTGCTTAGAGTCGCTATTGCTAGCGCAAGGTTTTAGCGTGGGTACTTACGCATCTCCTCATTTAATTCGTTATAACGAGCGTGTACGAGTTAATGGCGAAGAACTGGCAGACCAATTTCATATAGATGCTTTTCACCAGCTTGAGCAAGGCCGTAAAGACACTCCTCTGACTTATTTTGAATATGGTACTTTGGGTGCGTTGGCAATTTTTAAACGCTGTAAGGTCGATTATGTATTACTAGAGGTTGGTCTAGGCGGGCGCTTTGATGCTACAAATATAGTAACTCCCTTTGCAAGCGTGATCACCACTATCGATTTAGATCATAAAGAGTACTTAGGTGATACACTAGAGTTAGTGGCTTATGATAAAGCCGGTATTTTTCGTGAAAATACGCCTGCTATTATAGGGGATTTAAATATTCCTCACACAATGACTGATTACGGCAAAGAAATTAATGCCAATATGACGTTGTCGGGCAGTGACTTTATTTTCAAAGAGAATGCTGAGAGCTTTAATTGGCAATATAAAGAACATAATCTTGTAATAGATAAGCCAGCAATACCGTGTCAAAATGCAGCAACTGCGTTAACTGCGCTAAGTGTTTTAAGCTTATTACCTAGTGAGCAAGTCATACGAAGTTGCCTCGCTAATTTAGTAGTAGAAGGGCGGTTTCAGCAGTTAAGCGCTGAGCCTTTAGTCTTTACCGATGTAGCACATAACCCTGAGTCGGCGCGTTATTTAGCCAATAAGTTATCAAGCTATAAAGATAAAGGCTTTAAAATTCATGCATTAGCCGCTATGCTTGCTGATAAAGATAAAGTGGGTGTACTTAAAGAAGTAAGTCACTTGGTCGATGAGTGGTCATTAGCGAGCTTAAGTGGTCCGCGAGGCGACACTGCAAGTAATTTACAAAATGCGCTGCAGGGTATATCTCATCATAATACTATCAATAGCTATGATAGTGTGGCACAGGCACTGAGTGTAATTTTACCAAAACAACAAAGTGATACTATGTTGATTGTATTTGGTTCATTTTTTACAGTGGCCGGCGCTATTAATTACTTTAAAAAATAGAGAGGATGTCGGTGAACTCAAGTTTTATTAATCGCTTAGTCGGAACAAGTATAGTAGTGATCGCAGCAATTGTGTTTATCCCTAATATACTCGATGGCGAAAAAGTGCATTATAAAGAGGGCTTTAAAGCGATACCTGATCGCCCTGAGTTCAAAACAATCGATCTTCAAGAGTCAATTGATGAAAACATGGCTAATGCTGAGCCACTAAAACAAGATGAAATTGAAGATATTCAAGCTGACGATGAAGCTTTTGAGCAGCAAAACGCTATGGATGAGAGTGACTACGCTGTAGAGAATAAAGTTGTTGAAGCGACTATTGAACCCAAAGCTACACCGAGCACTAAGGCACCGGTTCAAGCTAAACCAAAACCTATTGCGCCTCGTAAAAGTGATGAAAACCTAACAAGTATGGCTTACGTGATTCAATTAGGTAGTTTTTCACATGTTGCAAATGTAAAAGCATTACAGGCTAAATTAAAAGTTGAAGGGTTTAAAACGTTTACTAAACCGATTAAAACCCCAAATGGGACGTTAACCAAGGTATTTGTTGGTCCTTCGCTTGATAAAAATGAATTACAAAAGCAGCTTCCCCAGCTGAAAGAGCTTACTAAATTAAATGGTAAAGTTACGCAATACGAAGTAACAAAA
>NZ_WTKW01000271.1:0-5798 GCF_011378745.1 Pseudoalteromonas sp. Z1A6 | reverse complement strand
TAATTCAATACGCCCCAACTAAACAAAAAGGCTTCCGATATATGGAAGCCTTTTTTAATGCGCTGAAAATAGCTGCATGAGATAAATTTATTATTCAGAGCTCAGGTTATTTACACCTGCCAGTTAATCGGTTTTTCACCTTGGGCTTGTAATAGCTCATTCGTTTTTGAAAAATGCTGACAGCCAAAAAAGCCTCTATGCGCCGAAAGCGGTGATGGGTGCGGCCCTTTTAAAACATGATGGCGAGCGCTATCTATGCCTTTACCTTTTTTTTGTGCATGTGCACCCCATAAAATAAATACCACACCTTCGCAGTGTTTATTAATATGCGCTATTACATTATCGGTAAATTGCTCCCACCCTAAATGCTTATGAGAATGCGCTTGCCCTTGCTCAACGGTCAATACTGTATTGAGTAAAAACACGCCCTGATCTGCCCAGCTTTGCAGGTAACCATGCTCAGGAATAATAAACCCGCTGATATCGACAGCTAACTCTTTATATATATTTTTAAGCGACGGTGGCAGTTTTTTAACTTCAGGCAATACCGAAAAACATAAACCATGCGCTTGCCCTTCACCGTGGTAAGGGTCTTGCCCTAAAATTACAACGCGAATGTTATTAAGTGCTGTAGCATCAAAAGCGCTAAACACTTGAGGTTCAGGCGGATAAACAGCAACGCCTTCATTGCGGCGATTAGCCACATACTCTAACGTTTGTTGCATATAAGGTTGCTGTAATTCACTTTCTAAAAATGTAGCCCAATCGCTCATTGTGTACTCTTAATCTGTTTACGTGATGCGTCTATTTTATCACACATATCCGCCAGTCCATCTAGCATACGCGGGGTAAACCGATGTAATAAATCGGCATTTACGCTAATAAATTGATCATTTTTAACTGCTGGCACTTCTGGCCACTTTTGCCAATTAACAACCGGCTGTGGTGTTTTTGATTTTTCATCAGGGATAATAATAACTTGTGGCTTAGTAACAATGACATTTTCGATACTAATTTGCGGATAATCTGTAACGCTATCGGCAAATACATTACTTACATGGCATGTTTCAATCAGTTGGCTTATCCACGTATTTTTACTTACTGTCATCATAGGCTCAGCCCATAACTGATAAAATCCGGTAATATTTTTTTTATCTTGCTGGCTTTTAACAATCGCGTTTAGTTTTTGTGTAAATGCATTTGCCGCTTGCTGGCTTTGCTCAATATTCCCTGTAAATTCACCAAAAGTAAGTAACTCGTCGGCTACACCAGCGATTGTGGTCGGGTTACTTAAATATACTTTTATGCCCAGGCGCTCTATTTGGGCTAAATCTTCGCTTTGATTTCCGCTTTTCCACGCAATTACTAAGTCGGGTTTAAGCGCCAATACTTTTTCAAGCGAGATGCCGTAATAACCCCCTATGCGCTCAATACTTTGGGCCTCAGCAGGATAGTCGGCATAATCAACCGTGCCCACAATATTATCGCCCGCCCCTATGGCAAATAGGTTTTCAACTATATGTGGTGCAAGCGCGATTATTCGCAGTTTTTTAGAATCATTAGTCTGCTCTGCAAGTGCACTGCCCGATAAACTAAAAAGCAGCAGCCCAATAAAAAACGCTTTAAACATTAGTAATCAAACCCTTCAAGCGCTTTTATGCCTGAATCGAATGCATGTTTTACATTACGCACTTCGCTTACTGTGTCGGCAAGTTCGGTTAAAGTGCGGTGCGCTGCACGCCCTGTAATAATAACCGACTGCATTGGCGGGCGGTTATTAAGCGCTGTTACTACTTCATCTAAATCAACGTAACCGTAAGTCACCATGTAAGTAAGTTCATCGAGTAATACTAAATCAATACTGCTATCAGCAAGCATGCGTTTTGACTCTTGCCATGTTGCTTGGGCGGCTGCGGTATCAGCTTCTTTATTTTGCGTATCCCAGGTAAAACCGGTGTTCATTACAACAAACTCAACACCTGCACCTTGTAATAAATTACGCTCGCCACATTCCCAAGTACCTTTGATATACTGGCAAACGGCTGCTTTTTTACCATGACCTACGCAGCGTGCTACAACGCCAAAACCCGAGGTTGATTTACCTTTACCATTGCCGGTAATTACCTGAAAAATACCTTTAACATCTTGTGCGGCAGCAACACGTGCATCCACTTGCTCTTTTACTTTTTGTTGGCGTTGTTGGTGCTTATCGTTATTTTGTTCAGTCATTATTGTGCCCTTCATAAATCGAGATAATTTGCTGTATATTTAAATGCGTTTCGCACATGGTTGCTAAGCGCTCTAACTGCTGCTCGCGGTGATCGGTAATACTAATAGGATTAATGGTAGCGCTTGGTTTTACCCACTTTAAAATTTGCGATGTAGCATCGGCTTCATCAAATAAACCATGTAAATAGGTGCCTGCAATAGCATTATCATCACTAATAAAGCCATCAGTTTTAAAGCCATTTGGGTGGTTTTCGTCAAAGGTTAAAAACGGCTTATTAAGCGCTGCACCTTGGCTAATACCTGCATGTATTTCGTAACCACTACAGGGTGTTGATTGGTTATTTAAAAGTAGTGTAGCGGTTATTTTGGTTAATACTTTTTGTGTTGTCAGCGTGGTTTCAAAATCGCACAGAGCAAGCCCATTTACTTGCTTTAATGACGATTCAATACCATCGGGATCGTTGAGCGTATTGCCCAGCATTTGCATGCCGCCACAAATTCCAAGTACTTTGCCACCATAGCGTAAGTGGCGCTTAATTTGTAAATCCCAGCCTTCATTTTTCAAAAAGGTTAAATCCCCCAGCACGTTTTTACTGCCTGGTAGAATGATCAGATCAACTTCTGGGATCGTTTGCGTGTGGCGCACATAATTTATATTAATGTTTGGGTGCAAACGCAGTGCATCAAAATCGGTATGATTACTAATGTGTGGCACGAGCAGCACTGCAATATTAATTGTGGCATTGGTTACGTTATTATCAATTGCAACGGCGTCCTCAGCGTCAAGCGCTAGGTCGTGCAAATAAGGTAATACACCAAGTACGGGTTTGTTTGTGTATTCTTCAAGCCAATCTAGCCCGCCTTGCAGCAAACCTATATCGCCTCTAAAGCGGTTTATAACAAAGCCTTTTACGCGCGCTTGTTCTGACTCGCTTAACAACGCAAGCGTACCTACCAAATGTGCAAACACACCACCTTTATCAATATCGGCAATTATAATAACAGGGCAATCTACCTCTTCGGCGTAACCCATATTGGCAATATCGTTTTCACGCAGGTTTATTTCAGCAGGGCTCCCCGCTCCTTCAACAAGGAGTAATTCAAAGCGTTTAGCTAAGCGGTTATGTGAGGTAATTACTGCATCCATCGCGACTTTTTTATAGTCGTGATATTTGCCAGCTTCCATATTACTAATGGCTTTTCCGTGAATAATCACTTGTGCGCCCGTGTCGCTATTAGGCTTAAGTAATATAGGGTTAAAATCTATTTCGGGCTCTACTTTAGCTGCTATTGCTTGCAAAGCTTGCGCACGACCAATTTCGCCGCCATCTTTTGTTACTGCGCTATTAAGTGCCATATTTTGTGGTTTAAAAGGCGCAACCTTTACCCCTCGCTTAGCAAATACCCTGCAAAGGGCTGCAACTAAAGTGCTTTTACCTGCGTCGGAAGTAGTGCCTTGCACCATTAAGGTTTTCATGGAATTACACCCTTCGCTTTCTAAAAAACAATAAACTTAAAAAGAACACACTACCAATAGCAGCAGTAATAACGCCTACGGGCAATTCTTGGTTTTTTAGCAAGGAGCGCGAAAGTACATCAACCCACACCATAAATGTACCGCCCACTAAGCTGGTTACCAGTAAGCCAGCGATGGTGCCTTGGGATATAAAAAAGCGCACAATGTGCGGTACCATTAATCCTACAAACCCAATACCACCACACATAGCCACCAGCACAGCGGTAATTAATGAGCTCAAAACCAGCATAAGTATTCTAAAGCGCTGGACCCTAACACCTAATGTAATTGCGCTTTCATCGCCAAGTAACATAGCATTGAGTTGCCTTCTAAAGCTCAGCATTACAAACGTACACAATGTGATTACCAATAAAGGTAACCAAAGCGTAGCCCACTGCGCACGAGCAAAGCTGCCCAGTGTCCAAAATAAAATAGCGGCTACCGCCTGAGGGTCGCTCCAATAAAGCAACAAACTGGTAAATGCACTAAATAAAAATGACAGAGCAACACCAGCTAATAACATTGATTCTACCTGTGCACTTTGCTGCCTACCTGCAATAAGTATTAATAAACTCATAGCGAGTAAGCTGCCCAGCAGTGCTGCTGCCGATAGCATAAAGCCTGCGCTAATGCCTGCTAGCGCCATAAGTAACACCACGCCAAATGAGGCACCCGACGATATACCAAATAAGTAAGGATCGGCTAAAGGGTTACGCGTTACCGTTTGTAAAATAAGCCCCGCAATTGCTAAGCCAGAGCCTGCTAAAAAGGCGAGTAATGTGCGTGGCATTCTTAGTTCAAAAATAATACGCGAATTAAAAGACGCATCATTTGAGAATAAAAAGCTATTAAATACATCTTGAAGTGAGGTCTCTGCTGCGCCAAAACTAAGTGCTGCAAATAAGCTAAATAAAGCAGCTACAACACTTATAAATAGCGCAAATGATTGGCGAGTATTAACTGCGCTCATATTATTTGTAGCCATAAAAGTAAGTGATATGAGGGATGCTATTTCCCGACTTCGATATTTGCGGGTGGTTATTTACTTGGGCGCAAACACCAAAAACGTCGCCTAGCATGTTTTCGGTTAATACCTCACTTGGCGTGCCTGTATGTGTAATTTCACCGTTTTTAATAACCACTAGTTCATCGCACATTGCAGAGGCTAAGTTTAAATCGTGAAACGATGCAAATACCGTTACACCCAACGATTTAGCAAGCTCCATAACCTGTATTTGGTATTTAACATCTAAATGGCTGGTTGGTTCGTCCATAATTAATAGTTGAGGTTGCTGCACAATAGCACGAGCAATAAGCGCTCTTTGTTTTTCACCGCCTGAGAGCGATTCAAAACTTTGATCAATATGATCCACTAACCCTACGGTGTTGATAGCTTGGATGATTTTTTGTTTATCAATATTGGTTATTGAGCTAAATAGCGATTTATGAGGCGTTAGCCCAAGTGCAATAACATCAAATACGCTTAAGTTAAATTGCGAAGGGGTTTCTTGTAAAACAACCGCGACTTTTTTTGCGTACTCATCACTTTTTAGCTGCCAAATGTCGGTGTTGTTAAACTCTACAACGCCATCACTTGGTTTATTAAAACGATATAAACAACGCAATAAGCTCGATTTACCTGCGCCATTAGGTCCAATTAAACCAACAAATTTACCTGTGGTTATTTTAAGGTTTATTTTTTTGAGAATCGTTTTATTGCCAATACCCCATGATACGTTTTTAACGTTTAGTAAAGGCGTGTTTAGCGCTGATTTAGTGTGCAACAGTGAGTCCTTGGTAGGCGTGTACTCACTAACAATACAGCTAACAATAACTAGTGCATTAATAAAAATGAGTAAACCCGCTCGTTAAAAAATTATACCAATCTATTTAGATATAGAACCTATTAAGCGATAAATTTAATTCGTTAAATTGTTCAAATATTTATGCTGATTGGTATTGCTCATTTGTATCTGACTTAAAGCGTTGTACTAATTACAGTTACGGGAATAGTTGAGGATTTGCACCTCATTCCAAATGAGGGTCTATTATG
>NZ_WTKW01000270.1:0-5837 GCF_011378745.1 Pseudoalteromonas sp. Z1A6 | reverse complement strand
CACATAAAAACAAAAATTGAATATTGTCAACAATATTCAATTTGGTTTTTTTGTTGTATGGTATGTTAAATTGTAATTAAAGGTTGAACAGCAATGAAATATAAAAAGAACATACTACTCACATCGCTCTTACTTGCGCTAAGTGCCTGTAACCAACAAGAAATCAAGGTTGAAAAACCAACCAATGAGCCTACAGAGGTTAATTCAGCAGATACATTAATGTATTTATTTGCTGATGCTGCACACACACAGCTAACCCCAGTTCAATACAAAAGTAATGCAGCCACTGTAAAGGCAGAAAACTCTGTATTAGATGTGACATTTCAATCTAAGAAAAATTCGTACGCTAGTATTGTTTTTTCACCGGAAAAACCTTGGGATTGGAGTGAATTTAGTGATTTTAATCTTGCCTTTGAATTGGCAAACCCAGGAACACACTCTGTACAAATCTATTTAGATATCTCCGATATTGACGGTGCTAACTATACGCGTAGCGTTAATGTACCGGTAGGTGGATACAACACGTATTACGCAAAGCTTGATGGGCATGACCTTGCAACCCCTGATGGCGAGGAAAATGTAGAACTAAACTTTACCTCAGGACTTCGTTCAAACCCCGATACGTGGGAGTCTGATGAGGTACAGTTTATTTCTATGTGGGGTAAAAAAAATCTTAATTTAAAAGGTATAAATAAAATATCCATTAGCGTGCAAAGTAATCTGCACGACAAAGAGCTGGCAATAAAATCTATTTCACTTCGTAAAAACCCTCAATTTAATACTGCTTTTTTAACCAAAATTGTTGATGAATTTGGCCAAAATGCCAAACAAGAATTTTCAGGGAAGGTACATTCAGAAGCCGAGCTATTGAGCGACAAAAAACAAGAAGCAGCACAGTTACTTTCTAAACGCCCTACTAATCGCTCACGCTTTGGTGGCTGGGCAGAAGGTCCAAAATTAGAAGCTACTGGTTATTTTAGAACGGCTAAATATAATGATAAATGGTCATTAGTCGACCCTGATGGCTATTTATACCTTGCAACTGGAATTGATATTATTCGTCTTGCAAACTCAACAACACTAACTGGTTACGATTTTGATCAAGCGTTGTTGGCTAAACCAGCTAATGCAGGTGTAACACCTGAGGATTCAAAAGGGTTAAACCAAGTAAATAAAGAAGCGCTTAAAAGCCGCTTTGTAGCGTCACAAGTGCGTAAAAATTTATTTGAATGGCTACCTGATTATAATGAGCCTCTAGGTAAACATTTTGGCTATCGTAAAAGTGCGCATTCGGGTCCGTTAGAACACGGCGAAACATATAGCTTTTACGCAGCTAATTTAGAACGTAAATATGGTCAAAATAATGCAGATTACATGCAAAAATGGCGAGAAGTGACTCTTGATAGAATGATCACATGGGGCTTTAGCTCACTGGGTAATTGGACTGATCCGAGTTATTACGATAATCAAAAAGTGCCCTACTTTGCCAATGGTTGGATTATAGGTGATTTTAAAACCGTATCAAGCGGAAGCGATTTTTGGGGAGCCATGCCGGATGTATTCGACCCTGAATTTACAGTGCGTGCTAACGAAACCGTTAGTGTTGTTGCAAAAGAAGTTAAAAATTCGCCTTGGGCAGTAGGCGTATTTATTGATAACGAAAAAAGCTTTGGCCGCCCTGATTCCATTAAAAGCCATTATGGTATTGTTATTAATACCTTAGGCCGTGATGCTAAAACAGTGCCTACTAAAGCTGAATTTTCTCGCTTAATGAAAGAAAAATATACTGATGTCGCTAAACTTAATAAGGTATGGCACTTAAACTTAGCCTCATGGGTTGAGTTTGACAAAGGTGTAACGGTTGATATAAAAAATGAAGAACAACTGAGTGATTTTGCTATTTTACTTACAGCCTATGCCGACAAGTATTTTAGTGTTGTAGATGCTGCTATGGATAAATACCTGCCAAATCATATGTATTTAGGTGCACGTTTTCCGGATTGGGGCATGCCAATCGAAGTGGTTAAAGCATCTGCTAAGTATGTAGATGTAATAAGCTTTAATGCATACAAAGAAGGCTTAAGAGAAGATAAATGGGCATTTTTATCACAATTTGATAAACCAGCAATTATTGGCGAATTTCATATTGGCGCATCTGACTCGGGTTTGTTTCACCCTGGGTTAATACATGCAGCTAACCAGCAAGACAGAGCAAAAATGTATACAGATTACATGAACTCAGTCATCGACAACCCTTACTTTATTGGCGCACATTGGTTTCAATATATCGACTCGCCAATTACTGGTAGAGCCTACGATGGCGAAAACTATAATGTTGGCTTTATTAGCGTTACAGATCGCCCCTATACTGAAATGGTTGAAGCAGCTAAAGCAATGAATGAGTCTATGTATGAACGACGTTTTAAAAAATAATCGTAAATACAGCCATTAATTGTACATTTATTGGTCTATTGTAATGTGTTGACAATAGACCATTCCACTTTTTTTATATACACTGAGATAAGTACATGATCTTGACTAAATTAACAAAGCTTATTAATTAATGTTAGGGTCAGATAAAGTTAATCAAATTTAGGAATAAATATGGCTGGTAACAGAGCAACTAAAATTTTATCTGTAAAAGATCAAATAGCTGAGCAATTACGCTCAGATATAATCTCTGGTGAAATGCCACCACAAACTAAGTTAAATGAAAAAGAGCTGGCAGAGCGATTTGGTCTTTCTCGCGGCCCTATTCGCGATGTAATATTACAGCTTACAAAAGAAGGTTTACTTATTTCTCGCAATAACTGTGGTGCGTCTGTAAATAGTGTTTTAGAGCCTAAATTACAACGCTTAATGATAAAACTTCGCCGTAGTATTGAAGAGTACGCAATCACTGAATTAAACGGTAATTTAACTGATCAAAACATTGCTGAACTAGAAGGCATTTTAGCATCTTTAGAAGACGCGCTCGATAGAGAAGATTATACCGAAGTAACTAAAATTGATATTTCGTTTCATCAGTATTTAATATACCAAGCTGGTGGCGAAGAACTTGTTAATATTTGGTACCCGTACGTAATGCGTATGCGCTTAAACTATAAGCGAATTACTTCAAGTTCTGAATGTGTAAACGAGCACCGCGCTATTTTAGAAGCACTAAAAGCACAAGATAGCGCCGCAGCAGTTAAAGCAGTAAAACATAATATTAAGTAACGTACTTTCGAAGTCATTTTGATACTCCGCTATATAAACTAGCGGCTATGAAGTCATAAGGGCGTGTTGATCTTTGTAGATTGAAATTTTTTCAATCTAGGAGCCGATTTAATCGCGGCCCGAGATTTGTAATCTAGTGGGCTACCGAGCAAAAGCTCCGCGTCCCTTACCATCATCCACATCCATGTAGGTAAGAAAGAGTAAATCGCTCTCGTTTATATAAATTACAGTTATAAAAAACTACCCTTTATTTATTACATTAAATGCATGAACACTCAATATCACTGAACGAGCTTTACACGCATTGAAACTGATGCGCTACGCCCTAAATTATCAACCACTCTTACGTCAAATTCGCCTACTTGCGGGTGCCAGAAAAAAGGCGTATCTCGCTCTACTTTACCAACAAAGCTGTTATCTACAAACCAGTATAAAATTCGTGAGTCTGTATCTGTGGTTGCACTAAAAGGCAGGCTTTCTTGCTTTAATTTACTGGCTCTTATCGTGTAGCTAATTAAATTACTCGGGGATGTAATAGTCGGTGCTGAGCCTTGTGTACTCGTATCATTAATTAAGCATGAATCTAAATAAGGTGGAGGTTGGCGTTTAACAATGCCTGCTTGTTTAAATAATCTGACTAAGTCAGATGGCCAAAATTCATAAACTGCTTTTGTCGTTGTAAATTCATCATACTGACAAGCACGTAATCCCGACGCTTTATCAATATAAATTTCACGATGTATATCGGACACTTTAATTGGCGACTTACCTGGGATAAAAAGCCCTTTTTCTGTTTTAGGGCAATGCACATTAGGTAAATCACCTGTTGTTGAACAAATATCTACTTCTGTAATATTTAAACCACCTGGTTTTATATTGCCTTTGATTAAGCCGTAACTATCTAATGAACGTATTATTTCAAAAAATAAAGGCGCGGCTGCTTGTCGCCCAATAAAAGATGGGTGCCCTTCTCCTGAAAAATTACCAACCCATGTAGCTAAAACATACGGGCCAACAATACCTACTGACCATGCATCACGAAAAGCAAATGAAGTACCGGTTTTCCAATATACAGGATATGATTGCCTTCTTTCTTTTTGAAATGAGATCTCATCAACTGCACTATTTTTACTTAGCATTTGTAAAGTCAGGTAGGCTGCCTCTGGGCTGATGAGTTGCTTGATATGTTTGTTTGGGTTGTTTGGGCTGTTTGGGTTGTTTTGGTTAATAACAGCGGCGTCTTTTTTTAATATAACTTCATCCTTATACACCCCTAAATTAGCTAACATGGCGTATAACTTAACGAGCTCTAGCATCGTTACTTCACTGCCGCCCAGCGCAAGCGCTAAACCATAAAACTCTTTAGGCTGAAGCTTTTTAACATCGGCAGCAACGAGTAAATCGTATAACCCCACTTTTTGTAAGCGATACATCAAATTAACGGCAGGCACATTACGGCTCAACACGAGCGATTCAGTAGCTGATATAGGGCCTAAAAACTGTTGATCGTAGTTCTCTGGTGTATATCCTCCAAAGCGTTTGGGGGCATCTTTTACAAGCGTTAATGGATGAATTAACCCTTCGTCTATAGCAAGCGCATAAATAAATGGTTTAAGGGTTGAACCTGGCGACCGTTTAGCTCTTACACCATTTACTTGACCGCTAATGTCATTATTAAAAAAATCCACAGAGCCTAATTCTGCAACGACTTCCATAGTTTTATAATTTAGTAAAATAGCAGACGTATTACTAAGCCCGTCTCTTTGCCTACGATTAATATAATTTTTTGCATGGCGCTGAAGTAAGTTTTGTAAATTAAGGTCTATCGACGTTTTATATTCTCCCGGCTTTAGGTGCGGGTACTCGCTTTGTAAATTATTAATAAAATGTGGGGCTTCAAAAGGTAAGTCTGAAGAGGCATATACCTTTATCGGTAATTGCATAGCTGCTAGCCAATGTTTATCCTCTGGATATTTTTCAAGCCAACGAGTAAACAGTTTTTTTCTTGTTTCTAGCAATACCAATTTAGCCGACTTTTTAATGGGATTTCGTTTGGTTGGGTTTTGCGGAATTAAGCTAAGTAATAATGACTCAGGTAAATTAAGATCAATGGCTGGTTTCTTAAAGTAAATTAAACTGGCTGCACCAACACCTTCAATATTTGATCCATAAGGCGCTAAATTAAAATACGCCTCGAGTATTTGGTTTTTACTGTAGTGTCGCTCAATTTGTAACGCTCGAAGTATTTGTTCTACTTTTCCAAAAATAACATGCGTGTTCATCCCAAAGTGCAACCGGGCTACTTGCATAGTTATTGTTGAGGCACCGACTCGGTGACTTCTTTTAATATAGCTAGTATAAAACGCATTTATTAAAGCAATAAAATCGACACCAGTATGCTCATAAAAGTCTTGGTCTTCATACAATAAAGTCGCTTGTTGAACGCTCAAAGGGATTTTATCTATTGGCGTCCATAATCTATATCTATCGTCTGCGGCTAAATTTAAACGAAGTAATTTATCACTGCTATCGTAAAAAGCCGTTGAGTAAGCATTGGGCTGGGTAATATCAGGCTTTGGAGTAAATAAATACAACAGCACTGCAAGCAGTGCTGTTGT
>NZ_WTKW01000027.1:0-21261 GCF_011378745.1 Pseudoalteromonas sp. Z1A6 | reverse complement strand
CAGAGAAAATTGAAGAAAACCAACTTATCATTTTAATCCTTTATGTTTAAAATTATCTAACGAACCTATACATAGTAATCAAGCGTTCCGCTGGATTATCTATCAGAATATTAAACTCAGCATTTTGGTATAACGATACTAATTTATCTACTTTTTCACATTCAAGTATGATTACTCTACCACCAACAAGTTGATTTGCTTTATCTATAATTGTGTAGGCTTCTTCGAGAATTAGATCCAGATTAATTGGGTTATCTTTGATTGAGTCATTCTTACCTACTTGGCCAATTAGGTAAGCATTTACACGGTCGCTATTTTTGCAAATACCATCAAGCCTTTTGCGTAAATTTTTACTTATCGGCTTTTCATTATCTTGATTAAGGTGGATTTCTTTTAGAGATAGAGAGAAATAAGCGAGTATTTGCCCTCCATCATCGAGGATCAAAGATGTGCGTGATTTAGATGTATTTTCAAGACGGATTGATTTATTGGGATCTGTTAAAAAGGACTGAACATCTGTGTTTTTATTACTACGAAAACTAGAAAGGAGTTGATGTAATTCTTTTTCATCAAACTCCTCTATTAGATCTGAGAGTGGGACAACCGTTGTCTTAATAACGCAATTCCTTTTACTCTATCTGCCTCATGGTTACGATTATTTGTTGTAACTTTATGGGCTTTTTTGCAGTTTTCTCTGAACGCTTGAATAGCTCTTTGATCGGTTACTACAAAGTTTTTTTCAAATGACGTGGTAGCCATAATAAGCTCCTTAATGCCGTTGTATCATTAGATTATTATAAAAATAATCCTATAAAGAATTTTAAACCTATTGACGGTTATGTCAACTTTTATGTATCTACGTGTGTATTCATGTCTTGTTGCACATCATTGGCTATATAATTCAGCTTTAAGCGCATTTTCTATTAATACACAATAAAGCTCATACCCTGTGGTCTGCTCTTTTATCCAATCGTGTTTATTATATACCGCCATTACACCACGCATTGTATGGCCTAACATTTTTTCGGTTACATGCGGCGCTACACCATTTTCGCTGAGCAATGTTGATAGTGAACGGCGGGAATCGTGCGGTAGAAACTTGGGCATTTTATATTTTTCAAACAAGTGATCCCACATCCGACAGCAATAGCGATTAATACTGTGGGTGGTCATTGGTTTGTGTGGATTACCACCTGGTATTAAGTAACCTTTTCGCCCATAAACCATTGCTAGTGTGTCTAGTATACTTTTCATCTTCGCTGAAATTGGCCTGCGGATAGCTTTATTTGTTTTCGAGTTTTCTGGTGGTACTGTCCAAATATTGTTGTCAAAGTCAAAATGCTCCCACTTAGCTAAACGAACCTCTGATTGCCTTGCCCCTGTTATATAAATTAGCTGAAGGCATGCTTTAGTTGCTGGTGTGGCTTTTGAGCTTTCTATTTGTATCCATAGTTTTGCAATTTCATCAAAGCGCATAACTCGCTGGCCAACTGATGCTTGTTCACCGATATCATTTACATTTAATGTAAGCACAGGGTTAAATGGTTTTACTTCCCCTCGCTTTTCAGCCCAACCAATAATCGACTTAATACGTACTAGTATAGTACCGGCTGTTTTAGCACTGCCTTGTGCTTTCACTTCATCAAAGTAAGTTATCCAATCTTTAATGGTCATTAAATCAAGCGGCGTATTTTTATCATTAAGTATTGGTACAATCCATTTACTGACTTGGTTTGCGTATAAAATTTGTGTTTTTTCTTTTAGGTCGGGTACTTTTTTATCTAGCCACGTTGCAGCAACTTCTGCCATTGTGGGCAGGCCCTTGGCATTGTTACGCATAAGCTTAAGCTCTAGGCGTGGGTCTTTATCTTGGCTTAACCAATTTTGAAACAGCGGTATATAGTCTTGTGCTTCTTTGATGCTAAGCCCTGGATAACGCCCTAGCGTGATAATTACCTGCTTAGCATCAACACGGCAGCGGTATTGCCAAGTGATAGTCCCCTTAGCAGATACCCTTACACTTAAACTATCTCTATGCGATAATACGCACGGTGTTTGATTTTTACCTAGCAGCTTTCTTAATTTGGTGTCACTGATCGCCATTTAATTTTTTATACACAGTTAGCAAAAAATTTATACACGATACTATACACACCATGCGCCAATTACAAGAAACTCGAAAATACAAAAAGAAACTGAGCAGCGCTAATAACCCGTAAAAATAAAGGGCTAAGACATAGAATGAATAATGAAAGCTATCAAGAGAATCAAGCAACAATCTATTGGCACGACTACGAAACGTGGGGAGCAAGCCCACAAAAGGATAAGCCGAGCCAATTTGCAGGTGTTCGTACCGATCTTGATTTAAATATTATTGGCGAGCCACTTCTTGAATATTGTAAGCCGCAAGCGGATTACTTGCCTCACCCTGAGGCGTGTTTAATTACGGGTATTACGCCACAAGTGGCGATGAAAAAAGGTTTGGTTGAAGCTGAGTTTATAGCAAAAATCCATGCCGAATTTAGTGTGCCAAACACCTGTGTTGCTGGTTATAACAGTATTCGGTTTGATGACGAAGTAAGCCGTTATAGCTTTTACCGTAATTTTTACGACCCATATGAGCGTGAATACAAAAATAATAATAGCCGATGGGATATTATTGATTTGGTGCGTGCTTGTTATGCGCTGCGCCCTGAAGGCATTGAATGGCCGTTAAAAGAAGACGGCAGCCCAAGCTTTAAGTTAGAGCATTTAACCGTAGCCAATGGTATTGAACACGCTGCAGCGCATGATGCACTAAGCGATGTAACCGCTACTATTGCACTGGCTAAATTAATAAAAGAAAAACAGCCAAAGCTGTATAACTTCTTTTTTGGTTTGCGTGGTAAAAAAGCGCTTGCTGAGTTAGTTGATGTATTTAACATGACGCCGCTGGTGCATACCACGTCGCGCATACCTGCAACGCAAGGCTGTACAAGCTGGGTTGCACCAATGAGCTTTCATCCGGTAAATAAAAACGCGGTTATTTGTTTTGATTTAACCCAAAATCCGCAAGTACTTATTGATTTAAATGTTGAAGAGTTACGCAAACGTTTATACACCAAACGCTTAGATTTGGCCGAGGGCGATTTACCTGTTGGCTTAAAACTAGTGCATTTAAACAAGTGCCCTATTTTAGCGCCGGCTAAAACGTTATTGCCTGAAAACGCCGCTCGACTTGGGATTGACCGCGAGCAGTGCTTAGCTAACTTAGCTATTTTAAAAGCCAATACCGACCTTCGCGATAAAGTAACTGAGGTATTTAACGAGCAAGGCGATTACAGCGCAACCACTAACGTTGACTACTTACTTTACGATGGGTTTACAAGCCATGCCGATAAAGCTAAGTTTGCGATTATTCGTGATGCAAAACCAGATGAATTAGCAGGGTTGAAGTTAGACTTTGAAGATAAAAAGTTTAATACGTTGTTGTTTAGATACCGCGCCCGTAACTGGCCAGAAACGCTAAACCAACAAGAGCTTGATCAATGGCGCCAGTATTGCCAAAACAAGTTAATGCACGGGGAAGATCAACCATCAATTAATGCGCAAGATTTTATGATCACCCTTGAAAACCTAGCGCATGAACATGACGACAGCGAAAAAAATCTGACTATTTTAAAAGCGCTGTATAATTACGCTCAAAGCATGTAATTTGCCTTTAGATTGTTTGTATAACGCATAAAAAACGCGACGCTTTAGCAATAAAGTGTCGCGTTTTTGTTTATAAATATCTGTACCACTTCAAAAAAGAAAAATATATTTCACAAAGAGAAGCGAATGAGGAGTAAATGAGAAGACATAAAAAAATAATTTTTTAGATCTATTACTGCCTCTAAAAGCGCAGCGCCTCATAACCTCTTTGTGAATAAGTCACTTTACGGACTTTGCCCGTCACGCAAGCTTCGCGTCTACATCGACATACTCAACGTAAACGTTACTTTTTATGCAATGCTTCAATGCGTGCTAGTAAGCTTGAGGTGTCGTATCTGCCGCCGCCGAGTGCTTGTACATCGGCATAGTATTGATCAACCGTTGCAGTCATTGGTAAAGTAGCGCCGTTGCTTTTAGCTTCATCGAGTGCAATGCCTAAGTCTTTACGCATCCAATCTACGGCAAAACCAAATTCGTACTCACCCGCCCACATTGTTTTGTAGCGGTTTTCCATTTGCCACGAACCGGCTGCACCTTTAGAAATGGTCTCTATTACTTTTTCGCCATCAAGCCCTGCTTGCTTGGCAAAATGTAAGCCTTCAGCTAAACCTTGCACTGCACCAGCAATACAAATTTGATTAACCATTTTACAAAGTTGTCCCGAGCCTACGCCGCCTAACAGTTGGCTAAAACGACTAAACGCCGCCATAACTGGCTGTACTTTAGCAAATACGGCTTCATTACCACCCGCCATAACCGTTAATACACCATTTTCGGCGCCAGCTTGTCCGCCCGATACAGGCGCATCTATAAAGTCGATATTTTGCAGAGCCGCTTTTGCTGCAACTTCGCGAGCTACTTCAGCTGAGGTTGTGGTGTGATCAACCAAAATAGTGTGCGGCAACATGCCTGCTAACACGCCGTTGTCGCCATACACTACTGAGCGTAAATCGTCATCGTTACCAACACACATAAATACGATGTCGGCATTGCTGGCAGCTTCGCGCGGGGTTGGTGCAAAGCTTCCTGAATGTTCTGCAGTCCACGTTTGTGCTTTAGCTTGAGTACGGTTATAAACGCATACACTGTGCCCTGCTTTTGCTAAATGCCCCGCCATTGGGTAACCCATTACGCCTAAACCTATAAATGCGACTTTCATTGACATAAAAATGACCTATTAAACTGATAACTTAGAAACTAGACCTCGATTATGTCAACCGGTCGATAAAAAAGCGAATGAAAGTCTTTATAAAATTTCCTTAAGCGGGAAAGGTAAGTAGGTAACCTATGGACAGTATTTATCAATTTAATGCACCACTTTTTAACAGCGAAAATTTTTCTCTTAGTCAGTTACAGGGCAAAACCGTACTTATTGTTAATACAGCGAGTAAGTGTAATTTTTCGGTGCAATTAAATGCGCTCGAAAAGCTCTATCAGCAATACAAAAGCAATGGTTTTACTGTACTTGCGTTTCCCTGTAACCAGTTTGGCCAAAATGAGCCGCTTGATAATTTAGCCATTAAAGACTTTTACCAAGAGCAATTTAATACCTCGTTTGAGGTATTTGGTAAGGTAATGGTAAACGGGCCAGAAACACATCCGTTATTTAATTACTTAAAATCGCATACGCGGGGTATTTCGCAAAACCGTGCTATTAAGTGGAATTTCACTAAGTTTTTAATTAACTCACAAGGGCAACTTGTTGCACGCTATGCACCACGTACTAAACCCGAAACACTTATACAAGTGATAGAAAGCAACTTACTGCAAGCCGCAAAATTAAGCGCAGCTAAAGATGGTAAAAAGGTATCTTCAAAAATACCTTTGTTTACCTCAAGTAAGGCTCCGCTTAAGGCTTAATTTAAATCAATAAAATGCGCACTACTAAAGCACAGGTTTATAAAGTAGTTTAATGTATTAAAGGTTAACTACCCTACAAATACTTAAGCGTCGAGGCTATTACCATGAACATTGCTTTTTTTAGTACTCAAAAGTACGAACTGCCTTTTTTTGAACAAAGTACACGCGATCAGCGCGATATAAAAATAACGTATTTTGAGCAAGCCCTGAGCGAACAAACCGCTATTTTAGCAAACGGGTTTGATGCCATATGCGTGTTTGTTAACGACACCGTAAATGCCGCTGTTATTGAGCAACTGGCAAGCCAAGGCATAAATACTATTTTGCTGCGTTGTGCAGGGTTTAATAACGTTGATTTACCTGTAGCAAAAGCACATAACTTAAAGGTATTACGCGTACCAGCTTACAGCCCAGAAGCCGTAGCTGAGCACTGTATAGCGCTTATGCTAACGCTTAGCCGTAAAACCCATAAAGCATATAACCGCGTACGCGAAGACAATTTTGATTTAAACGGATTACTCGGTTTTAACTTGCACAATAAAACCGTGGGTATTGTAGGTTGCGGTAAAATTGGCCTTGCGCTGTGTAACATTTTAAATGGCTTTGGCGCTAATGTATTAGTGTGCGACCCCTACGCACAACCTGGCAATTATACAATTACCGATATAAACACCTTGCTTAGCCAAAGCGATGTGATTTCTTTGCATTGCCCACTTACCGAGCAAACTCATCATTTAATAAATGACGAGGCATTTAGTAAAATGAAAACCGGCGTTATGCTTATTAACACTTCTCGTGGCGCACTGCTTAACAGCAAAGCGTGTATTAATGCGCTTAAAACTAAAAAATTAGGCTACTTAGGGCTCGACGTTTACGAGCAAGAGTCGGAGCTATTTTTTAAAAACCACAGCGACGAAATAAATCAAGACGATATATTCTCGCGCTTAGTGAGCTTTAAAAATGTTTTAGTAACAGGCCATCAGGGCTTTTTTACACAAGAAGCACTTACCGAAATAGCAAACACAACCGTACTTAATGCCCTTGAAGTAAGTGAAGGTAAATCTTTAACTAATGAGGTTTTATAAAGTTCTTGGCTATACCTAAATAACAGGTACAAAAAAAGCGAATAAGGTGAGCC
The DNA here is from genome assembly GCF_011378745.1 of Pseudoalteromonas sp. Z1A6. Classification (NCBI taxonomy): domain Bacteria; kingdom Pseudomonadati; phylum Pseudomonadota; class Gammaproteobacteria; order Alteromonadales; family Pseudoalteromonadaceae; genus Pseudoalteromonas; species Pseudoalteromonas sp. Z1A6. Next base: position 14,570 of record NZ_WTKW01000027.1, on the reverse strand, counting down.
CTATTCGCTTTTTTGTTTAAAAATTCACTTTAAATAGAGCTTAGCCAAACGCGACGTTTGCAAATACCAAGGTCATTAATATTGGGCAAACAAAACGAATATACTGAGCAAACCAGTAATGTACGCCTGTTGTTGCTTGATGTAATTTATTACCACGCTGCCACATCCAACCTACCGTAATAAAGTAAAACAAGCCCATAAGCGGCAATTGGTATTGGGTAAATAGCATAATGACTAAGCCAAATAACCAATCAAAATTTAATATAATCGCGCTTGCACACACAAGTACAACAGCGCTTACTGCCCACGTTGCTTTGGTGCGGCTAACGTTGTGATTTTCGACTAAAAACGCTACCGGAATTTCAGTAGTCGATATAGTTGACGTAACCGATGCGATAGACATTAATACAAAAAACAATAAACCGACTAATAAACCAATTTCGCCCATGGTGCTAAATAGCTCAGGCAAAATAGCAAAAATAAGTTGCCCTTCACCAATCAGTTTACCGCCACTAAATACTTCTACACCGTTGTGCTGCGCCACATAAATAGCAGGAAGAATAAGTAAACCCGCTAAAAACGCGACACTGGTATCAAGTAAAGCAACACCTGCGGTGAGCTTTGGTAAATTAGCATCTGGCTGTAAATACGAGCCGTAAATCATCATACAACCCACACCTAGTGAGAGCGAAAAGAACGCTTGCCCCATTGCGGCAATAATTAAATTAGGGTCAAGTATTTGGCTAAAATCAGGAATTAAATACGCGGCAAAGCCTTCGCTTGCGCCATCAAGTGTAGCAATGTAGGCAATTAAACCAACAAGCAATACGAGTAGCAGTGGCATTAAACGGCGCGACCAGGTTTCGATTCCCGATTTAACACCTTTTAAAATAATACTGGCAGTTAAAATAAGCATAAGCGGCGTAAATACAAAATTACGCAGCACTGAGTCGCTATGTAAAAACTCGCTTGCGCCTGTAAACCCAAAAAAGGTTGTTATGGGTTCAATAGCGTATGAGAGCATCCACCCAGCTACTATTGAATAAAAACTTAGCATAACAACTGCGCCCGCAAGACCTATGTAACCGGCTGCTGCACCTACTTTACGGCTAGTGTTTTGCCATGCGTCGCCCAATGCTTTTACCGGGTTAGCTTGTGCTTTGTGACCTAAATAAAGTTCGGTATACAGCGCAGGAAGCGCAAGTAAAAATATAACAATAAAATAAACCAGTAAAAAAGCACCGCCGCCATGGTTGGCCGCTTGCGTAGGAAAACCCCAAATATTACCCAAACCCACTGCTGCGCCAGCAGCGGCTAAAACAAAACCAAGTCGGCTTTGAAACCCATCACGCACTTGTGCCATACATCTACAAATCTGTTATTATTTTGATTATTGTGAATTAAACCATATTTCATGCCAGCTGAGTAATAAAATTGTACCCAGCCTTTATTAGTGGCACTAACCGCTCACAATATCAGCGACTTCTTTTGCTTTAGGGCTTTTATGACTGAACACTATTTTAAAAACACCTTGAGTATTACTTCAACTCAATTGGCAAATTTGTCTTTAGCGAGTAACAGTATTTTATTATTTAATGCTAAAACACTTGAGCTTAGTGACTTTAATTTGCCCGATTGCTTAAGCCCATTTGAATTAACTATTATAAACCGCCGTAAAAGCCCGCCAGCTAAGCAAGAGTATTTAGCGACGCGGTTATTGTTAAAACACCTTATTAAAATAACGCAGCCGCAACATGCGCACGTAGCCCTTAATAAAATGAGTACCGAATTTGACGAGGAAAGCTCAAAGCTGCAAATACATGTAAGTGGTGATGTTATTAATACCTGTATTTCGCACTCGCATGGTTTAGTTGGGGTTGCGCTAAATCTTGATAAAAGTGAGTTTGGTTTTGATATTGAAAAAGTAAGCCTAAAGCGCCCGTTTGAAAAGCTTGCTAAGCATTTTTATCATAATGATGAAATTACACTTATCACTGAGCCTACTAATACCCAAGCCCAAGCAGATACGTTTTTTAGAATTTGGACATTAAAAGAGTCACTTGCTAAAGCCACCAGCCGCCCTATTGCAAAATTACTTAGCCCCAATGTGTTTGACGAATTACATAGTGCAAAGCTGAGTGCTAGCAGTAATCGCGTTACTGTAGCTGATAGTAATAACAGCAATGTTTGTTTTGATGTAAGTGTGGTGCATAAAAAAAGCATCGACTGGCGATGCTTTTTATTAACCGACTTTGTTAAGTGATTTTGTTAAGTAACTTTATTAACTGATTTTACTAGGTAACTTTAATAAATCACTTTCCTGAATAACCGCTTCTTAATAGTAAAATTATTTACGCAGCAAAATCGTTTTCTAATAAACGGCTATGAATAGACTGTACTACGTTATCTGACTCAGTTTGCTCTACTAAAAAGCACAGGTTGTGCTTACTAGCACCGTGACAAATTAGTCGAATGTTAAAGTCTTTTAGTACACTCATTAAGTTCATTTCGTGTTGGCGTAATTGAATCTCAGAGCCAATAAGTGCCACCAATGTTAGGTTGTTTTCTACCGACACATGGCAAAACTCTGCAAGCTTATCTAGGCATTCTTGATCGAGCTCTGGGCGCGAGGCGTTTTGCGCGTTATCAAGCGTTATAGCTACGCTGATTTCTGATGTGGTTACCAAATCTACCGATATATTGTATTCACTTAATAGTGTAAATACGCGTGCTAAAAAGCCGCTTGCTAGGAGCATTTCTGGGCTTTTAAGCGTAAGCAATATTTGGTTTTTACGTTGCGTTACTGCGCGTATACCCGGTTGCTGCGATTTTTCGCGCTCAATCCACGTACCGCCACGCTCTGGCTCTCGGCTAGAACCAACAAATACGTTAATGTGGCTACGGCTTGCTGGTAAAATAGTCGCTGGGTGCAATACTTTTGCGCCAAAGGTTGCCATTTCAGCGGCTTCGTCAAAGCTTAAACGAGCAATAGGCGTCGCCTTTGCGCACAAACGCGGGTCGGTGCTAAAAATACCTACTACGTCAGTCCAAATATGCACGCTTTTAGCGTTAATTGCTTCCGCTAATAATGCCGCGCTGTAGTCAGATCCACCACGTCCAAGCGTTGTTGTTTGACCGTACTCGTCGCTGCCAACAAAGCCCTGAGTCACAATTACCTGCTCATCTAACAGCGGGATTAAATGTTCTTTAGCGGCTTGCGCTGTAGCTGCAACATTGGGCGTTGCTTTACCAAATTGGCTGTCGGTTTTAAGCACCTTGCGCACATCAAAGCGATCGGCATTTAAGCCATTTAAACGCAGCACCTGAGCAAACAAATACGACGATAAACGCTCACCAAAGCTCAATAGCTCATCGTGTTGCTGATCGGTTGTTAGTGACTCTTGAGCCAATATTTGAAATGCTTTTAGGGTTTCGTTAAAGCCAACCGCTAAATCGGCATCTAGCGATAACTCATCTAAAATAGTTTGTTGAATAGCAAGCACGCCGTTTATGTGTTCTTGGCGCTCACTTGAGGTAATACTTGATTTACACAGTGCAACTAAGTGGTTAGTTACGCCGGCACTGGCGCTCACGGCAACAATACGTACGCTTTTATCTGCAACAATAATTTCGCTACAGCGACTCATCGCTTCAAAGTTTGCAACACTTGTTCCGCCAAACTTGGCAACGATGTAATCTGATTTTGCGCTTAACTCTGTTTGAGGCACTGTTTGTGGCGCTGATTGGGTAGTCATTTAGTCTCCTTTCGCGGTATCCAAACCGCAATAAAACAAGAAGAACTTGGCAAAGGAATGCTTGAAGATAAGTCCACTGCCAGAAGCTCTCCACCTATATTGGTGACAGTTTTGAGGATTCAGCCCCATAAACCGAAAAACAATGACGACGTATCATTATTTTCCTCGGCGAGTACTTCCCTCTTTAATGATCATCGGCTTTCGTCGCCTAACATTAAGTACCTAAGTATCGCACCTCTTCTGAATGCTTTATTAACCAGTGGCTAATAAAACAAAACCCCACTAAGTAGCGGGGCATTGAAAGTTATCGTTTAGACGTCTAGCTGTCAAGCATTTAATAATTTATGAGTTAAATAAAACTGCCCATGTAATACGAGCCCGCATATCCAACCGTGTAACAAATTAATAAATGCAGCGATAAACGCAAGTAGCTCATAAAGGTAAGCGCTTTAACTTTACTCATGGCAATAATACCCGCAGCCGACCCAATAATAAGCATTGAACCGCCCACGCCCGTTGCATAAGTAAACGACAACCAATGTTGTTGACTCATTACTATATCGGCTTTTAATAATGCAGCAGTAAGTGGTACGTTATCGACCCCTGCTGATAATATGCCCATTAAGTAGTTTGCGTACTCTGGCGCCATTACCGTGTATAGGTCGGTAAATTTACTCAACATGCCAATTTCTTTTAATGCACCTACAAGTAAAAGTACACCTACAAAAAACAATAATGTGTCGTATTCTATATCGCGAACAAAATCGATTATGTCTTTGTTAATATCTTTTTTGCGCATTAAAAATTGCGCCACTAAAAACATAACTGATAAGCCAAACAAAAAGGTGAGTAAAGGCGGTACGCTGTAAATTACGCTAAGCGTAAGTGTGCTAATTACGGTAGATAAAAATATAACAGCAATGGTAATGTCGGTTTTTTCAATGCGGGTTTTACCCGCACCGGCAAATTCAACTCGCCCTTTCATACCGATAGACAGTAGCGCAGCTAACAGCATAACGCTTGCAAGTGCTGGCGCTATAAGCAGCAATAAATGAGCTATGGTTACTTTGCCATCTAAAAATATCATCAGTGTGGTTACGTCACCGGTTATTAACGATACCCCGCCTGAGTTAACCCCAAACACAATAAGCGTGGCGTATTTAATGAGTTTTTTAGGTTCAAGTTTTAACGACATAACAACCGCAAGCGATATAAGCGTGGCTGTTACGTTGTCTGAAATCGACGAAAACAAGAATGCAAAACCACCTACCAAAAACATCAGCTTTCTTTCGCTAATACTTTTTGGCATAACGCGGTGCACAATATTTTCTATAAACCCCTTTGAATTTAAATACGCGACAAAGGTCATTGCAGCCATTAAAAATAACCATAGAGAGGCAATTTCTAAAATATTTTCGTTTAGGAGGTGTTGAATTGTATCGGGGCTTTGCCCGTGAAGTGGGTATATAAAAAGAAGAATCCAGCAAAGCGTACCAAAAAACAGCGTGGTTTTAGCTTTATTAACATGGATTATATCTTCTATAACGATCAGTAAAAATGCAATCGCTATCAGGGTTAGAATAATCGAGGAAACCATGGTAGTTAAACAACCTTTGATATAGTTTTAAAGAACACACAAATAACATTCCATTTCATGTGCCTATTTTCGGCGCGAATTTTAGCACTGCCTCTATGCAAAAACTATTATTAAATGGTCCTAAAAACGAATACTATATACAGACAAGGTTAATTAAAAATACGTAATAATGAGTCTTCTAAAAGAACTCAATAATAAAATACTAGGATGTTGTAACCTCTTATGATCCCAGCTAAAAAGCTACTAAACACCATAACTGAACATTGGGGTGTACTAGAGCTATTATTTAAACGTTTTAAAATGGCTGACTTTAGCCTGAAAGACGTACAAAACGCCATTAAACAAAAACAGCCTACTTGGTCAAACGAGCGTATTTATAAAGAAACAAATCGTTTGTTAAACCAAGATATTTTAATTCCACTGGCTAAATCATCGCAGCTTGAAATAAATCGTGCTATTGCCGACTTTGCTACGTTTTTACTGCAAGAAGAGCATTTAGGTTTAGCGCAAGAAATTAGCGTATTAGTAGACGACCTAGCACGCTTAGGTAACCGCCTAGATAACGCTGGCGAAATAGAAGACTTTGACGATTTACGCCGCTACAGCCGCATTATGGATGATCGGGTGCGTAAAATAATGAAGCTATACGCACATAACGAAAACGCTATTTTAAATATTGTTGAACAAGCTAAATCTAATAATGCGGTGCAATCGCTGCAAAAGCGTTATAAAGCGGTAATAGAAGCGTTTGACGAATACATAGAGCCCATGCTTGAAATGGTTGATATTCGCGGTGAATTTCATGCGTGTTTTACCCTCATTGAAGAGCAAATAAGTAAGCAAATTATTCATATTGAGCGCTCAGGTAAAGCGTACAACGACAAACGCATGCTGGAGCAATTACGTACTCGTATACTCGAAATGCATTTAGTGGGTCGAGAAAGCTTACGTAAAAGTGCCGATATGCTTATGCCGCTGCGCGAAGAGTTACGCCGTAATAACTTAATTACTCGCCAAGCAGCCAAAGTACTTGGGCTTGTGCGCAAAAATGGCGTAGACAACATGCTAAGTGCTGTACAGCCACATTTTGTGAGCGACGCACAGCGATATTCGCTTGGTCAGCAACGTCATATTGTGGCTTACATGGCAAGCTTGGTTGAATTTGAACACGAAGAATACCAATTGCCAGATCAACAAGACGTGCCTGCATTTGTTACGCCTAATATTCCTGACTACAACGATGTTAAAATCAGCTTTGCTAAGCGCTTTAATAAAAAACGCAAAAAGCCGCAGCCCTTGCTGCAATTTTTAGACGAAAGCTACCCAAATCTCGATGCCGACGAAATGCTATTTTTGTATCAAAAATTAGTCAGCGACAGCGATATTAAAATAATTCAAAGCGATGAAAAAGCCCGCGTAAAAATTGCCGGTCAGCACTTTTCTTTATATCCATTTAATTCAGAGCCTCAGCCAGATTCAAAGGCAGGTAAATAAACCATGACACACATAAACTTAGACGAGCTAACCCATCTACAAGCCATTAATAAAAAATTAGTAGCGGGTTATCACATTTGCGAGCAAGATAACGTAATGTGGCAAGAGCTTGACCAACACATAGAAAGCTACAGCGCCTTATTTACAGCCCTAGGCAACGATTTAAAACACGACAGCCGTGGCTTTTATTATTTTGGTAGCGACGAAAGCACGCCAAATATGGGCAAGATATCTCGCGCTATCGCGCTCACTATTTACATTTTAATTGAACACTACGCCAATACGGGTAAAGACCCAATGCGCGCATTGTTTGACGACGTAAACGATTTAGAACTCATGCAAACGCTGGTGCAAATTAACAAACACTTGTTTGATCAGCTTGAGATATTTTCGGGATCTGATTTGCGCAAAGATGTTTACCTGCGCATGGTGCGCTTAGGTTTAGCCCGTGAAGTAGAAGGCGGCTTTATGCTACAAGCGCCGATTCACCGCTATATAGATGCATTAATGGAAGTAAACGAAGAAACCTACATTACAGAGGACGAGGAATGAAAAATCTATACGGACTGAGTAAACTCGCCCTACTTAACACCGCAGGCTATGCAAAATGTGTGATCCCGCTTGATAAAAGCAGCTCTATTTGCGCGCCAAATAACACAGGTAAAAGTTCGGTTATTAACGCCCTGCAGTTTCCGCTTATTAACGATTTACGCTTAACCGAATGGGATGGACACGACTTAGATGAAACCCGTAAGTTTTATTTTTCATCCGATCAGTCGTACATTTTACTAGAAGCTAACTTGCCTCATGGCTCGGTAGTGATTGGCGTTGCCGGGCTTGGTAAAATTGCCGGTTACGCGCATCAATACTTTTGTTATCAAGGAAAGCTTGATTTAGAGCAGTACACGCAAGGTAAAACAATTATTAAATTTACCAAGCTGTTCAACCATTTAAAATCGCTTAACTACAACCCTATTGAGCTCAAAGCACAAGAGCTAAACGCGCTATTGACTGGCGGTGCAACGCCTTTTGACGGCGACATTAACTTAAAAATGATTCCGCTTAATAATGTGCAAGACTCCTCTATTTATAAAGAAATATTCCGCCGCATTCTTAACTTACATAAATTAGGCGCAAGCGATGTAAAACGCTTTATGCTACGCGTGTTTGAACGCCATATGTCGAACTCTAAGGTCGACTTTTATGAAGTATGGCGCCGCTCGTTTGATAAAGTAAATCGCTCAAAACGCGAACTAAAAGCCCTTGAGTCAATGCAAGAGCCAATAGCCGCGCTTGAATCAATGCTTGAAAACCAAACCGTGCTTAAAGGTAAATTAGCGGCGTATGCACCTAAAATTGATCAAGCACTGATTGATTTTAATACTTATCAAGAGTCGCAACTTAATGAGCTGGGTATAGCGCTTGAAGATATAGAGCACGAAAAACACGAGTTTGAGCAAAAGCAAAGCCTATACGTACAGCAATCGCGCGACATAGAGCGCAGACAAACACAAATTGAGCAGTGGTTTTTAGATTACGATGCGCTTAAAAGCGAATTTGAACTGGTAAATAAAGCCACCCTTAAAACCAGCCTGACTCAGTTAAAGCAAGATTACGAGTCGCTTTCGCACTCTATAACCAGCGCACAAGGGCAAAGCCTACACACGCTTGACTACCGCATTAGCGAAACACAAAAACAAATTAAGAGCTTAAAGCTGCAACTTAAAAACCTTGAGTTTAATTTGTTTACCCGTATGCGCGAAGATCTCTCGTTAAAAGAAGTAGAAGAAATATCGCGGATTTTAAACCCTGATATTCTCTCATTTGCGACCACCACTAATGGCGATATAACCATTGATGACGAAGATGCGTTTGGTGAATTTTTATCGCTACTTAGCGAAAACGTTAAAGGCGGTGTACTAACTCTGCCAGGTGCGAGCATTAAGCTTAAAAAGCTCTCGCCTGTGCAAATGCAAAGCGGCGAAAACAAAGAGCAATTAACCGCTCAGCTCAGTGCACTTGAGCATTCACTTAAAGAATTTAAACAACAACGCGATGTTGCAGCAAACGTTGCCGACAAGCAAAAAGAAAAAGACGCGCTATACGATGAACTAATGAGCGCTGAGAGCGCCCTAAAACGCTTAGAACAGTTTGATATAATGCAGCAGTCGGTTGAAGCGCAAGCCATGCTAAAAGAGCAGTTATTAGCTGAGCGCGAACAAGTTGACGACTACCTGCAAGATATTCAAAAAAATAGTGGCTCAATTGCTGACAGACGCTCGTTAATTAAATCTAAACAAGAGCAAATTAATCGCCAAACTGAGCGCTTACGCCAAGTTAAGAGCGAGCGAATTGATCACACTCTTGATTTATACAGCGGTAAAGTAACCCCGTACATGATTGATATTACAGTCGACTTTGATAACTTAAGCGACCTTGTTCATCATTTTAATAAAGACTGCCAAGAGCTGCGTAATTTTGACATAAACGTACGCAACACTTATTTGCATGTATATAACGCGGGTATTACTAAATTCGACAACGAAAACGACGAATACACTAAATACCAAAAGCTAATAAGCGCCTTTCATAATATTGATAACGAACGCGATGCTGTTGAGCGCCAAGCTCGCGTTGCGCTTACCGAAGTGGCTGCGACCATTAAAGGCTTGCGAGAAGATTTAGACCGACTTCGCCGCGAAATGAACAGCTTTAATAAAGGCATAAGCCAGCACCGTATTTCAAATCTGCAAGCGTTTAAAATTAACGTAATACCGCGCAAAATGCTGGTTGATAGTATAGATACCATTATCAGCACGTCGCATCAGTTTGAACAAGGCGACACGCTTGATTTACTTAGCCAAGAACCGTACAGCGAAAGTGCGGTAAACGAAGCGAAAGATCACTTAATTAAACTCGCCTCAGATAAAGCGGGCTTAACACTTACCGATTTATTTGATATTCGATTTGAAGTGGTTAACCGTGCAGGTGAAACAGAGCACTTTGAAAAAATAGACTCAGCCGGCTCAAACGGCACACGTATTACGATTAAGTTATTGTGTGGCATGTTATTTATTCGCTACTTATTAAGCGATCAAGAACAAAACCTATACCGTATACCTATTTACATAGATGAAGCGGCCGACATTGACCCACAAAATCAAAAAGCAATTATAGAAACCGCATTAAGCTTTGGTTTTGTGCCTATATTTGCCTCAGTTAAGCCACAAATAAGTTGTGACTACATTGTGCCTATTCGTTCAGTAAAAGACGGTGCACAAAACTGGGTAGATGAAAAAGATTGGATTGAAGTTGAACATTAAACTTTTACTGATGACTAATTAACAGAGGTTAATTAGTCATTCAGCCATAGGGCGTGTTGACCTTTGTGGATTGAAATTTGTTCAATTTAGGGGCAATTTAATCGCAGCGTGAGGTTTGTAACCTAGTGGGCTAAGTAAAAACCGAGCAACAAAGAGTTAATTGCCCCTAGGCAGAACCCTTCGCGCAGCGCATGTTTGGCATTTATGCTGCGTTATCACCTATTTATGGGGAATAACCACACTACATAGGCTCTGCCTTGCCCAAATACCAAACATACTGCTGCAAATTCAACCACGAAAGGTCAACACGCCCTGACAATTAGACTAATATTTAGGACGTTTAAATAATACACATTTAAACTATGTGTGTTATTTTAAATTAATGCATTTTATTGGAGCAAACGTAATGAAAAATATACTTATTGTTGCAGCGCTAGCACTTCTTACAGCCTGTACACAAACCCCAGATTGGGATTACGATAAATCAGCTAACTTTAGTAATTTTAAAACATTTGCTTGGGTAGAAAACGCCAGCCTAACTAAAGACACAAATAACTATCAAATTAATGGCCTGATGGAAAAGCGTGTTCGCACTGCCGTTAATGCAGAATTGAGCCAAACACTAGGTATGAGTTTAGTTGATGCAGCGCAAGCTGATGTACTTGTTAACTATCATGCATCGGTAGATAAAGAGCTTGAAGTAGACAACTTCAATATAAACTACCGCCCGCATTGGGGTTATTGGGGTACTGGTTTTCAACGCGATACAACTGCGCGTGAATACGAAGTGGGTACACTGATTATTGATATTGTGGATCGTGAATCTAACCAGCTAGTATGGCGCGGCGCAAAAGAAGGTCGATTAAAGAAAAATCAATCGCCAGAACAACGTGAAACATCAATTAATAAAACAGTGAGCGAAATTTTAAGTAACTTCCCGCCACAAAAGCAGCAGTAAGTTAAAATTAGCTATAAGTAAGTTTTAAAAGAGCTCACAGTACGTGAGCTTTTTTGTGGGTGTGTATTTTTGGAACTTTTAAAATAAAGTAATTACGAGCTACACCCGTCACGTCAGCAAGCTGCACGTCTACAAAAAACACCGCGTCAAACTTTACCTGTAGGCGCTAAGCTTGCTTGCGCGAGAAGCGCAGCTTCTAATTACTTATCTGTCTCCAATCTAAATTACGAGCTACGCTCATCACGTCAGCAAGCTGCACGTCTACAAAAACACCGTGTTAAAGTTACGATTTATACTTATGCAGTAACTCAAGCGGTATATGACAGTAATCATCAGGGTGATTAGTTAAGCGGTCTTGATGCTCAGGATCGCTTGGCACGTAGTTAGTTAGCAGCTCTACCCCTACCACAATTTTATCAGCATCATTTCGCTGGCTTATATAATTGCTAGCGACCTTTAAATGATCTTGGCTTTTGCTATAAATGGCAGTGCGATATTTAGGGCCTACGTCATCCCCTTGTTTGTTAACGCTATACGGATCAATAATCTCAAAAAAGAAGCCAAACAGCTCGTTTAAGCTAACCGCTTTTGTACTAAATATTACTTTTACACACTCAGCATAACCGTCGTATTCACCTTGTGTATTATTGTTTTTTCCATTAGCCCGCCCTGCTTCAGTACTTATTACACCAGGTAAGTGCTTTAAAAACTCTTGCACGCCCCACAGGCAGCCACCTGCAAAGTAAATAGTATCTTGCTGTTTTATATTCATAATAAATGTGACCAAATTTGTTAGATGCATTAACGTTGCAAATGATAATCAAATGCAGTTTTTAATGAATTAATGTACAATCGCGCCAAAATCGCAGTTGTTTAATTGAATTATTTTATCACGCCTTAAAAGTGTGTTCTGAATTTAATTGTTACCGTAATTGCATATAAAAAAATGAGACACACAACATGAAATGGTCACCGCACTTTATACTCCCTGCTCTGCTATGCAGCGTGAGCAGTTTTGCCTACGGCGAAGCTGTAACTGATAAAACTGAAACATTACCGGCAATCGAAAAAATAACGGTTGAGGCATCGCCCACTGCAAACACATTACCTGTAGGTACATTTGACTCTCCAGTATCTAATTTAGAGTATGACCCACGTGTTGATTTGCAATCACGTAATATGGCTGAAGCGCAAGCCGATGTAACTATACGTGGTGGTATTTTTGAAAATACCGGCTTTAGGGTTGGCAGTGCTACTTTACTTGACCCACAATCTGGCCATTACTTTGCTGAAATTCCTATTGCACCGCAAATGCTTACCGGCCCTTATATTTTAACAGGCGCAGACAATGCGCTTAATGGTGCTAATAGCTCTGTAGGCACTGTATCATTTGGCTGGAAACCAATTAGCACGGGCGGCAGTGTATCGGTAGGTACTGGCACAAACGATTTTAACTTACAAAGCTTACATGCAGGTGTAAGTATGCCCCTTGAAGGCGTAAAGGATTGGAAGCTTGGTTTTGAAGGTGAGATTTCTCACTCACAAAGCGATGGCACTATTGATAACGGCGATCACGACTTTACGCGTGCATCGGGTCGCGTTCAATTAGCTGGCGCTGATTCTCAAACCGATTTGTTTTTTGGCTCACAAGATAAGTTTTTTGGCTGGCCAAATTTGTACACACCATTTGGCGTTAACGAAACAGAAGAGCTAGAAACCCGCTTATTAATGCTAAACCATAAGCAAAGTTATGCGCAGGATAGTAACTTTGAAGTGTCGGCTTATTACCGCACACACGACGATCATTATATTTACTCTCGCGAAAATCCAAGCGCTTTTGAAGCGTTTCACAAAAGTGAAGTTAAGTCGTTAGCGCTATCGGGGCATCATGCTCAAAGCGATGTATTTGCTATAAATTATTCAGCACAGTTTATTGACGACTCAATTGAATCTACCACGCTTGAAAACAACTTTACCTCACGTAAGTATTATAAATTAAGCGTATTGCCTGAATACAAAATGGCGCTTGAGGATAATAAACAACTTACATTTCGTTTAGGTGCTGCGTTTGACGATACAAACAGAGACGACTCTGAACTGTCACTTATTGGTGATATAACGCTTAATACACAAAACAGCAAAGGTTTTGAGCGCACGTTTTATTTATCGTACGCAGAGGCAAGCCAAGTGGCAGGCTATACCGCCATTGGCGGAAGTGATTCAGGCGGGTTATTTAGAAGTAATTACACCCTTGAGCGCGAAACAACTAAAAGCCTAGAGCTGGGTTTATTAGTTGATGAGCAAACTTGGCAACTTAATTCGGCTATTTTTTATCGCAAAGATGACAACTTAACCGATTGGACGTTTAATTTTGATTCAAGCTCTGCGCGCTTTGCAAACCCTGTAGATATAAATACGACGGGCATTGAGTTCTTAGCAACTAAACACTTTGAAACCACCGAAATTGTAGCGAGTTACACCTACCTTCATAAATCAGAAAACTACGGTGCGGCAGATATTGACGCTAGTTTTTACGCATTAAACTTCCCTGATCACCGCCTAACACTCGGCGCAGTTTGGAATCCTACTGATATATTGCAGTTTAGAATAGATAACGAGTGGCGCAAACAGCACGAAAATGCGCTACGCGGTAGTGACGACGATGCTTTATTTACTCATTTAACGTTAAAAATTACACCACCTATGGTGAAAAACTTATTTATTACGTTAGCAGCAGATAATTTATGGGGTGAATCGTTTGAAGAGATACCTGGTACACCAGGGCGAGGTGAGCAATATACGTTAAGCGCAACGTATAGTTGGTAGAATTGAGCTATCACATTCAAAGACCTGTTTATTTAAAACAGGTCTTTGAATAAATATTTAGCAAAGAATAAACGACATACTAAATATTAAGAGCTTTGATTACTCAGCTTATATTGAACCAGAACGACATTGTCTTTTTCTTAGTTCATTATCAATTTGTAAAGGGCGACTAAGCTCATCTGTAAGAACCTGCGAAACAACCGTACCGGTTTCAACTTCTTGTATCCAGATTGATATTTTATCCCCTTCCCTTTTTCTATTTAGCATGTAGCTTTTATCAGAATCTAAATTAACGTTAAAATTAACAAAAGCTTCTTTTTGACTATTTAAAACATCAGGGTTTGAAACACTCGCCTTTACCCATAAATCATGCTCACCACTGATATACTGCTTTGGTTCAGCCCATTGTGTAGGTTTTTTGTTAAAGCACATCAAGTGGACATATTCTAGATCTACTCCCTGCTCTCTTTTAAAGTTTTCGAGTCTAAAGTGGCCTTCTTTAATATCGGTTTTAATGGGTAAGTTTGAACAACCTAATAAAGTCACACCTAATGTAAATGCTGTAAGTAAATTTTTCATTTTTCTTTCCTTTTAAAAATTAAGATTGAACGAAATCA
>NZ_WTKW01000269.1:0-5840 GCF_011378745.1 Pseudoalteromonas sp. Z1A6 | reverse complement strand
CTCAATACTTAAAACGCCTATTTATGGCTGTTTACAGAAGGGTGAGATAATTATAAACATTGAATTTTTCACTAAAAATGGGTAAATTAACAAAAAAACAACATGGATATAATTTTAATGGAATCAATACACCCTACCCCATCTGAAACAACCCTACCAATAAATGAGCCTGCTGAACCAATTTTTAGCGGAAAAGTGCAGTTTAGTGGTAAAGGCGGTGAGTTTTTTGGAATTTGGATTGTAAATATATTACTTAGCGTTATTACGCTTGGCATATACTCAGCGTGGGCTAAAGTACGTACGCATCGCTATTTTTACGGCCACACCCGTATAGATGGTCATAGCTTTGACTACCTAGCAACGCCAATACAAATTTTAAAAGGTCGGATTTTAGCGGTTATTGTATTTTTTATTTATACATTTTCTATTAGCTTTATGCCTATTTTAGGCCTGTTTATTGCTCTTGGTTTTATCTTTTTAATGCCATGGATTATTAACCAAGGTTTACGTTTTAATCTGCGTATGACCCGCCATCGTAATGTTCGCTTTGCTTTTAAAGGCAGCTATGGCGAAGCCTTTGTTAACTTTATACTTTTACCTATTGCCAGCATATTTACGCTTTATTTATTAATGCCTTACGTTATAAAACGTATTGATAGCTATATCCATAGCAATATTAGTTATGGCGACAAACCGCTTACTGTAAATCTAAAAGGCGAAACCTATTACTTAACAGCGCTTATTTGCTTTGTAGTGAGCTCTATCACCATGGTGGTATTTATGGGGATTTTAGGATTATTTGGCCTCAACTTAGTAGATATTGAAAATCAACAAAATTTAGAAAACCCTGCAGCTATGGTTATGCTTCCTATCTTTATGATGATTGCCTATGTGCTAATGATTGCCATTGTTTCTGCTGTATGGCACGCCGCTATTAGAAATCACATTTTTGATAACAGCTATTTTGAAGGCGTTGCTACATTTAAATCAGAGCTAAAACCAATTCCTTTCGCTGTTTTACTATTAACTAATATGTTGGCTATTGTATTTTCTTTAGGCCTTGCATACCCATGGACAAAAGTACGTACATCAAAAATGCTCGCTGATGTAACTAACGTCACTATTTATCCTGGTGCATTAAACCTAATTGATACCGCGCAAGAACAGCAATCATCATTTGCTGAGGAAGCTGCAAACGTATTTGATATTGACCTTTCTCTAACTTAAGAGCTCACTATGCATGTAAAGGGACATTTTTTCCCCATCGCATCGAGTAACTATCAAGTGTGTGTTGCAACTATTAGCGACACACACATTGAAGTTATCAACGATGAACACGTTATAGCTCGCCACGCAATCTCAAGTCTAAAATTAAGTTCGGGGATGGCAGGACTTGCCGACGAACTAAACTTTGAAGATGGCAGTCGTTTTATTCCTCAAGATGTAAGTTACAGATGGCCATTTAAAGAAAATAACCATCACATAATGGAGCGCCTTGAAAAAAGTAAATGGGCAATTTTAGCTGCAGTCATATTTACACCGCTTTTTATGTGGTTAGTACTTTATAAAGCGGTACCGGCCATTGCTGTTTACAGTGTTGATACCTTGCCACGAAATGTTGTGGAACAAATGGGGGAGCAAAGCTTTACACTAATTAAAAAGATTGCGCTTGACCCAAGCGAGCTGCCCGCAGAGCAACAAGCTAAAGTACAAGCGCATTTTACAAGTATGCTTAATGCGTTATCGCTTGATCAATCGGTTTATAGATTATCGTTTTATAAATCAGACAGCTTTGGTGCTAACGCGTTTGCACTACCCCATGGTCGTATCGTGGTCACAGATGATTTAGCAAATTTACTTGCCGATAAACCCAATGCACTAAAAGCGGTATTGCTACACGAGATGGGCCATGTAGTCCACCAGCATAGCGTACGTATTACAGCACAATCTGCCGCAAGTACGATTGTGCTAGCGGTTGTATTTGGTGATTTAGAAGGGGTTGCAGAGGTTGCATTAGGTACGGGTGCATCGTTTGCTCAGCAAGGGTTTTCACGAGATATGGAACGCGAGGCAGATACCTTTGCACTCATTCAATTAGAGTCGCTTGGGTATTCGAGTAATGATTTTGCTGATGCAATAGAAGCGCTGCAAGAAAGCCATACCAGCGAAAACGAGCACCTCGAAAAAGTAAATGACTTTTTAGAGTATTTATCTAGCCACCCAAGTGCACAAGAGCGTATTAATAATGCTAGGAAATAATCGCGGTTATATTCAACTTGCTCGTTACATAGTGAGTTTAAGTTGGATATATCATGGCTTTTTTCCAAAGCTTTATCATATTGCACCACTTGAAAAATTAATGACTGGCAGTGCTGGTTTTTCAGCAGAAGTGTCTGACTTAATTACACGTTCGGCGGGTTTTGGCGAAATTATATTTGGATTGTGTTTATTTGTGTTTTATAAAAATAAACACTTAGTAATTTTAAATATTTTAGCATTAATTGGCCTTCTACTCGCTGTAGTTGCAGTGCAGCAACAATTGCTTATTGAAGCATTTAACCCTGTAACTACTAACCTGCCTCTTATTGGGCTAAGCGTTATTTGGTTAAAGGAAATTAAGCTGCTGAATAATCGATACCTCTAAGTAAAAAAAGGGTATGCAAGCGCATACCCTTTTTTGTAGTATTTAATTTGTAAAATTAGTACTTATTTTTATGCGTCCACAAATGCAGTAATTCGCTCGCAATGGTTGCTGCGGCAATTGCGGTAAGCTCACTTTGGTCGTACGAAGGTGATACTTCTACCACATCCATACCTACCATGTTTATGCCTTTTAGCGCACGCAGTACTTTAAGTACTTTATCTGACGTTAAACCACCGCACACAGGAGTGCCTGTACCAGGCGCAAACGCAGGGTCTAAACAATCTATATCAAACGTTAAGTAAACAGGTAGGTCACCTACTCGTTCAAGTATTTGCGCTGCAATATCATTTGCATGTAAATCGTTGGCTTGCATTGCATCAATCACAGCAAACTCATGTTTACTTTGATCAAAGTCGGTACGAATACCTATTTGTATACTGTGCTCAACATCAATCAGCCCTTCCATTGGTGCATGATAAAACATAGTGCCGTGATCAAAACGCGAGCCATTGCTATAGGTATCGGTGTGCGCATCAAAGTGCACTAACGCCATTTTGCCATGTATTTTTGCATGAGCGCGTAATAGCGGAAGCGTCACAAAGTGATCGCCCCCTAAACCTAATAGCGTTTTACCTTGGCGAAGTATTTGCTCAGCAGCCATTTCTAGTTGCGCAGTAAAATACTCAGGATCGCCAACAGGGTAAGTAAAGTCCCCTGCGTCTGCCACTTTTAAACGCTCAAATAACGGGAACGTCCACGGGTACTTAGTGTCTTCCCATGCTAAATGAACCGACGCACGACGAATCGCATCCGGACCTAAACGTGCACCAGGGCGACCCGATGTCGCTAAATCAAACGGTAAGCCTAAAACGACTACGTCTGCATCAATTGCATTAATATTTTGCACCATAGGACGACGCAAAAACGTCATCCCATTTGAGTACAATGAGTGATCTGCGTGACCAAACAAAGTCGACATTGCTTATAACTCTTCTAAATAAGTGTAGCCATCAAGGCCGCTTTGCAACTCGTCTAAAACGCTTTGCTGTTCGTGTTTTTCAATTTTAGTGCTTACTAACTGCTCGTATGATTGCTGAAAACTTTCAACATCTAAATGTACATAGCGCATCATATCGGCAACAGTGTCGCCTTGGTTTATCTCGGTAATACTTGCAACGCCTTGCTCATCCATATTAACAATTGCGCTGTGCGTATCGCCAAACAAGTTATGCATGTCACCTAGAATTTCTTGATAAGCACCCACCAAGAAAAAGCCCATTAAATAAGGTTTATCAGCGCTAAACTCTGGTACAGGTAGTGTGCTTTCAATGCCTTGTCCATCTACGTAATGCTCAAGTGCACCGTCTGAATCACAGGTTATATCAAGTAATACAGCACGTTTTTTTGGTGCTTCAGTTAAGCCACTTAATGGCAATACCGGAAACACTTGATCAATGCCCCATGCATCTGGAAGCGATTGAAATAACGAAAAGTTTACAAAAAACTTATCGGCTAAACGTACGTTTAACTCGTCAATAATAGGACGATGAAAACGGTTTTTGTTATCCATGTGCTTGTTAAGTTCATAACAAATACGAATATTAATTTGTTCAGCCCACGCACGCTGCGCTAAGTCTAATAAACCGAGTGCAAATTGGTTATGCGCTTCAGCTAAATCACCTTGGCTGTCGTGATAAATTTCAATTAATGCACGGTCATCCGTTAAATCAGTTAATTGCACAAACGATGCCCACATGTTTTTTAATAAAAGTGGTGCATCTGCCGCTGGCGCTACTAACTCTTCTGGCGTGTAACTTTCAGTACCAATAACATTAGAAATAAGCACAGCATGATGCGCTGTAAGCGCACGACCCGACTCAGAAATAATAGTCGGCATTGGTTGCTCATATTGCTTACATGTATCACCAATGGTGTACACAATGTTATTTGCATATTCAGCTAAGCTGTAATTCATAGAGTTATGCGATTGGCTACGTGTGCCGTCGTAATCAACAGCTAATCCACCACCTACATCAAGGCAATCAATTTCTGCGCCTAACTTACGTAGCTCACAGTAAAAACGCGCCGCTTCGCTTACACCTAAACGTACGTCACGAATGTTCGCCATTTGTGACCCTAAGTGAAAATGTACTAGCTGAAGTAAATCAAGCTGGTTTGCGTCTTTTAAACGATTAACTACATGCAAAACTTGCGATGCAGATAGACCAAATTTTGATTTTTCGCCGCCACTCGCTTGCCATTTACCTTTACCTTGCGATGCTAAACGTACACGAATACCAATGCGTGGTTTTACGTTAAGCTCTTTTGCTTGGCTAAGTACCATGTCTAGCTCAGAAAGCTTTTCAAGTACGATATACACTTTATGACCTAGCTTTTCGCCAATAAGTGCTAAACGTACGTATTCTTTATCTTTGTAGCCGTTACATACAATAACCGCGCTGGTTTTTTCAGCCAGTGCTAGTACCGTAAGTAGTTCAGGCTTGCTGCCTGCTTCTAAACCAAGTTGCTTTTTTTCTACTTGTGCTTGGCTTGCTACTATTTCTTCAACCACTTCACGTTGTTGGTTTACTTTTATTGGGTAAACTAATAGGTAGTCTTTAGGGTAACCATAGTTTTCAATCGCAGTATTAAATGCGCCGCATAAGCTGTGTACACGATGGTGTAAAATTTGCGGAAAACGAACTAAAGCAGGTAAGCTTAAACCTTTCTCTTGTAGTTGCTTTGCGATATCTGTTAATGCAATGGTTTGCTCTGGTGCATGAGCCTTGGGTGCAACATACACATCACCTTGATCATTAATACCAAAAAAACCTTGGCTCCAATGACGAACATTGTAGCTCGTACGAGCTTGTTCTAGTGATGTTGTTTCTTTCATTTATCTTTCTCTTTTATTTAATTAATGCCGACTCGGCTAGTGCCGCGCATTAAAAGAAAAATAGACATTCAAGTCCAACAAGTATTTTTACTCGTAACGAGTGATTTTTAATATTGATAAAACGACCAATCACGTATTGCTCTCTAGCGTATATAAAATATGGCGTTGATGACTATTAAAGATAAGGAAAGTTGTAAAAGTGACAATTTTAAAATCACTTATTATAAATTTTATTAGCAAAAATGAGCTGCCCGAATAAATTAAGGACGTGCAACCTCTTCGCCCGATATTTCTGGCTGT
>NZ_WTKW01000268.1:0-5840 GCF_011378745.1 Pseudoalteromonas sp. Z1A6 | reverse complement strand
TAATTGATTCTGCCAATGCCAAGACCCAAGTACAGCAACCACAAAATACCCATGATTGAATAACGCAGTAATTAAAATATATGTGACAGGAATAATAATTAAACGGCTTAATTTACTTAGCTTAAACTTAAGTAACACTATTTCTATGAAACCTGACAATAGCAAAGCACAAAAGGTTACTAACCCATAGCCAAAAAGCCGCAGAAACTTGTAAGACTCGGTATCGCTTGAAGTGCCAAAAGGTTGAAATACAAAAAGTACAAAAAGCGCTATAAACGAAAACATGACGGCACGATATACAACTAACTTTCTCGAATCTAGATCATCTTTGAGCCACAACATCCTATTTTGCATACCTTTAATCCACCAATGTTTAAAAATAGCACACATTAATATGTGCATTCCAACTCATTTAAAATTTTTTGTGATGGTAGTTTTATTAAAAACAAAAAAGGAAGAGAACATCAACGTTATTTAACAGCAGAAGGTGGTGTGTGAGCAATTCTATCTGCTTTTAAGATTTTACTAATGAGAGATAAAACATGTAATACCAATTCGCTTAATTAAGTGGTCTATTTTGAGGGCGGAAAAACGTGTTGATAGCTAGGCAAAAAATCCGCTATTAGTTGTTCTAAATGAGAATTTTTTAATGCAGGGAGCGACACGTTTAGCCCCGCAAAATGATTAAGTATTATTACGGATTGGTATAAGTGCACTGATTTTGTTCCAAACACAAAAAAGCCCGCTAAATTAGCAGGCTATTTTGTTATATGGTGGAGAGATAGGGATTTGAACCCTAGATGGGCTATAAACCCATGCCGGTTTTCAAGACCGGTGCATTCGACCACTCTGCCATCTCTCCGATACTGCTAAGTTAAAAGTAAGAGTGTACTAATAACTATTTAAATGAATGATACTTTAATTACCACACACTTATTAAATAAGTGGTGGAGAGATAGGGATTTGAACCCTAGATGGGCTATAAACCCATGCCGGTTTTCAAGACCGGTGCATTCGACCACTCTGCCATCTCTCCGCACGGCCTGCATAATAGGGAAACCCATCCCTTTTGTGAAGCTTTTTTTTAAATTAATTGTTTAAGTGCTTAAAAAACAATTAATTTGTCTAAAGTTAGAACAAAGTGTTTTTAATTTAGCCGTCAATACTCTTTTATTTAAATATTTAACTCTATTGATCTACAAAGGTTTGCCCAAACATATAAGAGTTGGTAATCTAATTTTAGTTAAATTATCGAAACACACACGTTTCACTTAAAGGAGCTCTACAATGGCGTTTAATCAATCGTACAATACCGCGAAACCGGTAATGTCTACCATTGAAACAAACAAGGTACTTAAAAACACCTACTTTTTACTAGCTATGACACTTGCTTTCAGTGCTGTTACAGCCGGTATTTCAATGGCACTACAATTACCTTACTTTATGGGAATTGTGTTTACACTTGTTTCGTTCGGTTTATTATTTGTTGTAAATAAAAAAGCAGATACAGCATCTGGTGTATTTTGGGTGTTTGCTTTCACAGGTTTAATGGGGGCTGGCTTAGGTCCATTACTTAACCATTATGCTGCAATGCCTAATGGCCCAATGCTTATTATGCAAGCGTTAGGTTCTACGGCGCTTATCTTTTTTGGTTTATCTGCTTATGCACTGAACACTAAAAAAGACTTCTCATTTATGGGTGGCTTTTTAACGGTTGGCTTAATAGTTGTGATTGTAGCTAGCATTGTTAATATTTTTGTTGGCAGTTCGCTGATGTTTATGGTGCTTAATGCGGCAGTTGTATTGATCATGTCTGGTTTGATTTTATTCGATACAAGCCGAATCATTAATGGCGGCGAAACCAACTACATTCGCGCAACAGTGTCTTTATACCTAAGCGTATATAACTTATTTACGTCTTTACTTGCTCTACTTGGCGCAAGTGATGACTAATTAAATAGTTCTGTTAAAATAGCCCCTTAATTGGGGCTTTTTTATTGGAATTGTTTTGTCACGTTTTGTTCTTTCATTACATACACCACCATCCGATCACGATACAACGCAAAGGTTAGTTAAGTTTGCGAATGCATGTTTAGCCCAAGGGCACACCATTGATGCTATTTTTTTATACCAGCAAGGTATTTATCATGCATCTACCCACTTTGATTTATCCTCAGACGAACTTCAAATTTCAGCACTTTGGCAGCAACTCGCCGATCAAAAACTAAATTTAATGCTGTGTGTTACCGCCGCTGAAAAACGCGGGTTTGATATTAAAAACACAGGTGTATTTGCAGTCGCAGGGCTAGCTGAATTTGCAATGCTTGCAAGCGACGCTGATAAATGGGTGCAATTTAAATGATAAACGTATTAGTAATGAGTCAGTGCAGTCCATTTGACGATTTAAATATTCGTGATGCACTTGATATGACATTGATATTTGCTGCCGTTGACCAAAATGTGAGTTGGTTGTTTAGCGGCCCCGCCGTTTTAGCTTTAAAAAAGCATCAACAACCAAACAATATTGGATTAAAAGATTTTTTTAAAAACATTAAAACACTCGAAATCTATGATGTTGAAAACATCTACGTGTGTGAAAAGTCATTGCTTGATTATGGTTTAAATAAACATGATTTACTCATAGAGGCAAAAGCACTCAACTTTAGCCAACAACAAACATTAATTAAAGCGCAGCAACATGTGGTGAATTTATGAGTACATTACATATATTTTCAAAGCCGCTTAATTATTACTGCGCAAATCAGCTAGAGAACTTAATTTTATCAGACGATAACGTGCTACTTGTTGGTGATGCCTGCTTTGCAAAAAAACAATTTAGGCAATTTGCAGATACACTGTTAATACTTGAACAAGACGCGCAAGTACGTGCAATAAAATTAACAGATAACGATAAAGCCATTAGCTATGAAGACTTTGTAGCACTCACTTTATCAACTAATCAATCAATTACGTGGTAACTCATGCTTGAATTTAACAACCAACAGATTGAAACCGACAAACAAGGTTACTTGCTTGATCATACTTTGTGGTCAAAGGAGCTTGCACCTGTAATTGCTATCCAAGAAAACATTACCCTTAGCGTTCAACACTGGGAAGTAATTAACTTTGTTCGTGATTTTTATATTGAATATAACACCAGTCCAGCAATTAGGATGCTTGTAAAAGCAATGGCTAAAGCACTCGGTGAAGACAAAGGAAACAGCCTTTATTTATATAAATTATTCCCTAAAGGCCCTGCTAAGCAAGCAACAAAAATCGCCGGATTACCAAAACCAGCTAGGTGCATATAATGAGATCTAAATCAGGCAATAATCAAGTAACTGAATCCAAGCCAAAAAGAAGTACAGGGCGTACTTATTCACGCAGTGCACTTAACAAAACACCTTCAGGTAAAAGAGAAATAAAGCCGCAAATAGCATCTAAAGACAGAAAAATTGTGTTATTCAATAAACCATTTGATGTGCTATGCCAATTTACAGATGACGCAGACAGAAAAACTCTCGCTGAGTTCATCCCTATTAAAGAGGTTTACGCAGCAGGAAGATTAGACAGAGACAGTGAAGGTTTATTACTTTTAACAAACTGTGGGAAATTGCAAAACACCTTAACTGCACCTGATAAAAAAACGAATAAAACATACTGGGCACAAGTTGAAGGTGAACCAACAAGCGAATCAATTAATGCTTTATGCAATGGCGTAGAACTTAAAGACGGGCTTACACTCCCCGCTAACGTTAAAATAATTGATGAACCTACAATTTGGACTCGTAATCCGCCTGTACGCGAGCGAAGAGCAATCCCTACCACTTGGCTAAGTATTACGATTAATGAAGGTAAAAACAGACAAGTTCGCCGAATGACCGCACATATTGGCCACCCTACACTTCGCCTTATTCGCTATAGCATTGGCAACTATACGTTGGATGATATTAATTGTGGTGAATACAAAGTAATTAAGGGCGTAGTTGATGCATAAACCGCATGTAACAGTTGCGGCAATAGTAAAAAAGCAAAATGAGTTTTTACTTGTAAAAGAGCGCGATAAATTCACTCATCAAATTTGCTACAATCAGCCCGCAGGTCACTTAGAAAAAAATGAAACACTTGCACAAGCCGCAAGCAGAGAGCTACTTGAAGAAACAGGCTTAGCGCTTGAGCCAGTCGGCTTTTTGGGTGTGTATAATTTGCATGCCGAAAATGGAGTGCACTATTTACGATTCTGCTTTTTATTTGAAGCGCCTGATAATATAAAAGCGCCAACGCCAATAGATACCGACATTATCAGCGCTAACTGGTACACATTAGAGCAAATAAAATCACTACCGCTTAGAAGCCCTTTAGTATTGAAGTGTATTAACGACAGCCTGAATCGACCAGTATTAAGCCTAGAAACTATTTATAATTAGCTATATTGGGGAGTAGCTTAAATAAAATAATTAACTCTATTTTATTTACTCTGAGCTTAGAGCTATGCAGTTACGCCCTTGTTTTTTAGCATAATACAGGGCGTTATCAGCGGCTTTTACAAAGCTGATTTCATCACTATTTGTATAGTCACTGATGGTATTAATACCCATACTTATAGATAAAAATCCGGTAAAGCTATCCTGGTGTGCAATAGCTAAGTTTTCTACAGCTTTTTGTATTTGCTCAGCTATAAACAGCGCCCCTTGCCTATCGGTTTGAGGTAATAAAACAACAAATTCCTCTCCCCCATAGCGAGCAACAAAATCTTCTGGGCGACTAACCGTTGAAGCAATTGTTTGAGCCACATCATATAAACACGTATCGCCCGCTACATGCCCATACCGGTCATTAAATTGTTTAAAATGGTCAATATCGATAATAATCATCGATAGCATGCCTTCGCATTCTTTTGCTCGTTCGTACTCATGCGTTAGTTTTTCATCAAACCGACGCCTATTTGCAATCTTGGTTAATGCATCCAAAAAGGCCATATCCCTAAGTATATCCTCTGCTTCTAAACGCTCTGTAGCATCATTAAAAACAGCTAAAAACTCTTCGCCTATATCAATCCCTGAAATTTCCATCATCACTTGTGAACCATCACGACATGAAACTCGATAGTTATTTGCGGGTATATCGTTATTATTATTCAGCGCCTTTTCAAGTGAGTCTTGCCACAGATCTTTTACAAGTGCTCTATATTGCGGATCTGGATACGCTTTTTCCCACCACGATTTAAGATTAGGTACATCCTCTACTGTATAACCAAAAACATCTACAAAGCGTTGATTAACTTTCAAAATATCACCCGTTTTGGCACACACATTACATACCGGCATTGGCAAAACGGTAAATAATCTAGCGTAATGACTTATCTCATGTTTGCGCATAGGGTTGAGCGTACTTTGAGGTAAGTAACTCATTGGCATATCACTTTTTTCAATACTAAGCTTTTCGTCCATTTCTAAAGCAAAATACCATTCAAGCCACCAGTGCTCTACATGCTCAAGCACCTTTAGCTCAATGTTCTTTTTAGCAGTTGAGCCCTTAATTAAACTAAATAACTCATGTACATGGTTTGGTTCTTGGAAAATGTGAGGGTTTTTGAGTTTTATTAACTCATAAAAAAGGTGATAGGCTGACTTTTTAAACTCTGTCGTTTTACTAGAGAGTAATTCACTATCCACAAAATCAGATTCGTTTGTGTAGTGTTCAACTAAAGAATTTATCTTGTTTATTTGATAGGCGTAATTCATATATTCATTCCATTGACTATATATCAAGCGACTTAAAGTGGTTTACATTCATATACTCACCACTATTTTTATTTTATTAAGTGTATATTTACTCTA
>NZ_WTKW01000267.1:0-5848 GCF_011378745.1 Pseudoalteromonas sp. Z1A6 | reverse complement strand
GGCGCTAATGCGCCTTTTTTATAGAGGTAAAACCAGTTGTTACTTCTTAGCTATACGACCATAATTAATATAATCTTGAGTAATTAATGCAGCTTCTTCCAAAAATGGGTCAAGCTCTTCAATTACTTCAGGTAAATCGTCTAAGTTTTCTACCGGATCTTTACCTAAACGCTTAAGACGCTCGTTAGTACGTACAAGTGCACGTGCTTCACCTTCATCTTTTTCTTTAATACGGTCTGCTTCAACTAAAGAGATAGTTTTACGGTCTTTCTCTTCGTTGTATAAGGTAATGTCATTAAATACATAACCAAATTCTGGTTCTGATTTAATTCGTACTTCGTGTTGTTTCTCAAGGTACGTAATAATAGGTGTTAAATTACCTAATTTTTTGTATTTCGCTTTAACAATGCTGTCCCAAGGAAGTGCATTATCTTGCTTACTTTCGCCCCACTCTGCAGGATCAATTGCTGATGGAAACGAAATATCAGGGATCACACCTTTATGTTGCGTACTACCACCGTTAATACGATAAAACTTAGCAATCGTATACTGTACGCTACCCAGCGCATTATCGTATAAATCGTAAGCGCGGCCTAAGCCTTTGTGCTGCTGTACAGTACCTTTACCAAAAGTCTGCTCGCCAATAATAACCGCACGGCCGTAATCTTGCATAGCTGCTGCAAATATTTCAGAAGCAGAGGCACTGTAACGGTCAACTAAAACAGTTAAAGGACCATCGTAATAAGTTATACCATCGCGATCTTTTTGCTCTTCAATACGGTTATTTAAGGTATGAATTTGAACAACTGGACCTTGGTCAAAAAACAAACCAGACAGTTGTGTTGCTTCATATAAAGAACCACCACCATTTTGGCGTAAGTCGATAATAATACCATCAACTTTTTCTTCTTTAAGCTTAGCCAGCTCAACTTTTACATCTTTCGAAAGATTATTGTAAAAGCCTGGAATTTCAATCACGCCAACTTTACTTGTTAAATCAGAGTATTTTGCTTCAAATACTTCTGATTTAGCCGCTCTATCTTCAAGTCGAATTTTATCACGCGTGATTTCAACAACTTTAGGTGCGCCGTGAGCGTCAACACCTTTTAAATACTGTAGACGTACTTTAGTCCCTTTAGGACCTTTAATTAAATCAACTACGTCATCTAAACGCCAGCCAATTACGTCTACAAATTCTTCGCCATCTTGGGCAACACCAATAATGCGGTCATCAGCTTTAATTTGATCTGTTTTATCTGCAGGGCCTCCCGGCACTAAGCTGCGAATAACAGTGTAGTCTTCATCTGGGCTTAGTACGGCACCAATGCCCTCAAGCTCTAAGTCCATATCCATTTTGAATTGCTCTGCACGACGTGGCGATAAATAAGACGTATGCGCCTCAATACTACGTGCTAGCGAATTCATAACAATTTGAAAAGCATCTTCTGAATTAGATTGTACTAAACGTTTTTCTGCATTTTTATAGCGTTTGGTCAGCACTTCTTTAATGCCTTCCCAATCTTTACCCGTCATTTTTAAACGCAGTGCGTCGTACTTTACACGCTCACGCCAAATTTCATCAAGCTCAGCTTGTGACAAAGGCCATGATGAATCTTCACGGTCAAAAAAGTATTCATCTTCTTTATCAAACGTCATTTCTTTTTCAAGTAAAGTAAGTGAATACTCGTAACGTTCAAAACGGCGTTTAAGACTTAAGTTAAAAATATCAAACGTAAAGTCTAATTTACCGGTAGTAATAGCGTTATCAAAGTCATCACGATATTGCTCAAAAGAAGCAATATCGCTGGCTAAGAAAACGCTTTTATTAAAATCAAGGGATTCGATATAACGATCGTACACTTTACTAGAAAGCTCATCGTTAAATCGAACCGGTGTATAGTGTGAACGAGCAAATAAGCTAGCCACTCGTTTGCTAGCAGTACCATGTTGACTCTCTTGCTTAAGCTGGGGTAAATCGTCAATTGTAACGGCTTCTACAGCAGCAAATAATGAACCTGAAAACAGGGCAGCAACTAACGGAATGAGCGTAAACTTTTTACTCATACACAACTCCTTAATTTATTTACAACTTAAACGATGTATAAGCTGTCAGCTTTGGTTTTAACTTGCATACCAGTCACTAATTCAACATGAACGTCATCTTTGTTCACTTCAGTGATTACTGCATTTACAAGTGCTTGGCCAAGTTTAACCTTAACCTTATTATTAACCTTGACCTCAGTTGCTGGTAAAGGTTCAATTTTTCCTGAACGTTTAACTGGCGCTGCTTTAGCAGGTTTGTTAGCTGCAGGTGCGTTTTTATCGCCTGCTTTGCTAGCATGAGCTGGTTTTTTCTTGAAAGATTTAGAATCAGAATCTTGGCGAGGACGCTGTTGTTTTTTGCGTTTTGCCATTTTAGCACGGCTTTCTTCCAATGCTTTTTGTGCATGGTCGATATGCTCTTGCTCAACTTTTTCACCTTGATTACCATCAAGATCAATACGAAACTCTGACTTTGTCACAGCTTCTAAATAACGCCAATTAGACGTGTATTTTCTAAGCGCTTGACGAACTTGAGTCTTACTTACTTTTTCAGACCCTTCAATACGCTCAGCAATATCTTTAAAAATACCTACTTTAAGCGGCTTGATGCCATCTTTTTGTTTAAAACATTGTGGGAATTCTTGATATAAAAATTCCAACACTTCATTAATATCTTTTAGCTTGTTTGTGGTTTCCATTTTAGAACCTATTTTTCACATCTTTTCATCAAGGGACGAATCGACGTAGTGTGTTACCCAGTCGACCAACTCTTCGAAATCGGCTTCTATTACAGCCATATCACCCCGAAGGTGTTCCCAAATACCATTAATTGTTTCATCAATAAATTCACATTCTGAATCATCTGGAAGACGATCCCATGCAATATGAATTAAATCATTGAGCGTTTCCGCTACATGCTCTTCTTCGCCTTCCCAGTCGCCAACATCTTGCACAGCAAATAGGTAGTCTTGAACATTTAGCAAATCTTTCATTACAGGCTCGCCTCTAAGCATTTCACTAATGCTTCAAGGCCAGCTTTATCATCAGCATCAAATCGGCCAATACTTGGACTATCAATGTCTAGTACTGCGAATACTTTACCATGTTTCATGATAGGTACAACCACTTCAGAGTTAGACGCTGCATCGCAGGCTATATGCCCGTCAAAAGCGTGAACATCTTCAATTAATTGTGTTTCAG
The DNA here is from genome assembly GCF_011378745.1 of Pseudoalteromonas sp. Z1A6. Lineage (NCBI taxonomy): Bacteria > Pseudomonadati > Pseudomonadota > Gammaproteobacteria > Alteromonadales > Pseudoalteromonadaceae > Pseudoalteromonas > Pseudoalteromonas sp. Z1A6. The sequence goes on along the minus strand of NZ_WTKW01000267.1, from coordinate 2,605 downwards.
CGGTTGCCGCAGCTGTTCCACATACCCCTTTCCCAACGGGAATACGGATGCATGCAGGATTACCTTGAAACGGACCAAGTACTAATTCAGTAGGAGAATCCATAAAGTAAAAGCCCGCCCAATTTACATCTTCTAAAGAGGTAAATAACAGCGCGCTTATGTTTGCCAAATTGGCAATTACATTAGATTCACCAGCTATCAGCGATTCAGTTTGCTTAACTAATGACTGGTAAAAATCGTGCTTTTGCATACCAAACTACTTCTTATTAAACATACAGTAGCTAAAGGTACTCTTTGTCGTGAAAAATTGGAACCTTTTGGAGGTAAAAAAAAGGAAATCACACCGTTTATCAGCGTGCTTGGTTAATAATGCTACGATTATTTTTTTACCGATTTGCGAAGACCAAATAAAAACAGTCCGGCTGCAAATGCTGACATAACACTATTAATCAAAAATATCTCGCCAGTTGAGGCACTTAATAAGTAACTAAATATAGCGCCACCTAACAAACCGAGCGTTAATACACCTGAATAATTAACTTTAGAATACTTAAACATTAGTAAATACCCTGGCACAACAAAGGCCGCCATCGTTAAGCCTACAATATGTGCATTTGAGATAGCAGTCATCAATAGTTGAAAAAATACGGATAAGAAATCACCCTGTAGCGTTAGTGCATAATACAATCCTAACAAGCTACCAATAATTACCGGGGACAATAATGAAAGCGCGACACTTTTTGCGAGTTGATGTTTCATCTAATAATCCTTAATACAGAGTATAAATTTTAATGTATTAAGCATGCACCAAGATCTAAAGCTTAGAAATAGAGACTATGGTCGTAATTTATGATTAAAAATAAACCTTATTGCAGTATGAGCCTATTAATAAATTAATAGGCTCATACGTTTGGGTCATACTTATCAAAGTGCTTATAACTGAGCTATTTTATTTGATAACTCAAAGTGGCGAGATGTTACTATTTCCTCTAGCACTGCCAATCTTTTGTTCAACATCGCTGTTTGTTCCTCTAATTTTGTTATCTTATTATTACTCAGTCCTTTAAATTTTGCTTGCGCTGCCATTATTGTAGTTTTATAGGTGAAATAACGTTTAGTAATAGTAAGAATCACAAAGGGTGAGCTAAATATAGTTATTACAATAAATAGTTCTAGCATGGTCGTTTCCCAATCAATTTAAGTTAGCTTGTTGCGTATAAAGGCCACTTTTAGTGCATTGAAATAATTTTGATAATGTAACTTCGCGCTGCTTTCCTCGTCGAATTAGCATCTCAACATACACAATACTTAACACAATGGCTGTTGCTTTAAACAAGTTACCTTGTAGATCACCTACTGCGCCACCCGACATACCAAATATTCCGTAAGCTGCATTCATAAAAATATGCATCCACATAGGAAACCAAATACGATAACCACATTCACAATATAGCCACGCAAACCATGTACCTGCTACAGTAGTGATCGCAACCGCCATCAATGCAGAAATCGCATCATTACCTTGATAAATATGACCCAGGCCAAATATTACTGAACTAATTAATGCCGCAGGCACAAAGCCCCATCTACTATATTTAAATAAAACACCAAACAATGCAGCCCTAAAAATTAGCTCTTCAAAAAAACCCGCATAAACTGAGCCGGTGATTATTGCTGGTATTGATAGGTTAAGTTCATCACTCAAAAATCCATAACCTATTGCCATAGGAGCACAACAAATAATTGCTGCGAGTGCATAGTTAATAAAACCAGAAGAATTAAGCCCTATAGATTCAAAAGGCTCACTTTGTTTAAACAAAATAATAGCCGCAATAACTAACGGTCCATATAAAAAAGTATATTTAGCGGGGGTAAATAAAATGCCAGTTAGATTATCAAGTTCAGACAACCAGCTAGACCAACCTTCTCCCCAAAACTGCCTCATTACATAGTGGCAAAATACAAATATAGAAATTATTACAAGTGCCTTGATAGCGTATTTCATATCTACTTTCCTCGTTAAGTTGTAAATTTCAACTTAATCTTGGCAATAGTAAAAATACAAAGCGACTTATTAGGTCTCAATTACAAGACGAGGTATAAAGCCCATGTTTTAGGGGGGATTAACATGTTTTTGGGATTAATGACAAAGCATCTTTTATTACTTTTACATAAGAACGAGACACCGGTATTTTAATATCAATTGTATGCAGCGATAATTGCAATCCTCCAGCATTACCACTGTAGTGCTGAATGTTTTGCAGGTTGACCGCATAAGAACGGTGGCATCGTAATATAATTGTATTTTCTGGAAGCTGCTTTAATAAACCGCTAAGAGATACACGTAATAGTTTACGTGAAGTTGAAGCTCCTTCCAGTATTGTTATTTCACAATAGTTGTCTGAAGATTTAATAAATAAAATATGGTGATGAGCCGTGTTAATTTCGTCGTTTTTATTATCGCCTTTAAGAGTAATTGTCTTTAATTCAACTTCTCTCAACTGCTCTTGATCGACGCTAACTGTACTTGGCTTAGTTAAATCTATTACATGCCTATTTACCACAAGTAAAAAAATAAGAGGAAATACACCAATACAAAAAATAT